>CAZPZX010000040.1:0-9745 GCA_964591235.1 uncultured Pseudomonadota bacterium | reverse complement strand
TCTGTTCTTGAAGGTGCGCGACCATTTACCAGAGATTTAAAAAATGCGTTAAAATCCAAGACTCAAGTCGTTGAAGTTACTGCAAAGAGTTATGAAGGTACCGAGTCAAAAGATCTTACCATTTCCGGGTTAGATTCCATTTACCTCAAAGATAAAGATGTTCTAATTGTTGATGATATCTGCGATACGGCAAAAACACTTAAAAAGTTGGTGGAAAAAGTTCAAGAAAAACAACCCACAAGCGTTAAAACCTGTGTTCTACTCATGAAAAATACCTCTAAAAATAGTACTAAATATCAACCGGACTATCAGGCTGTTGAGATTGAAGATAGATTTGTTATTGGTTATGGTCTTGATTACGATGGCGCGTATCGTGATTTAAATTGTGTAATGGCTTTAAAAAGTAGCGCGGCATAAAGATGAAATATACTAAAACTCTTATCTTGCTTGTAATTATTTTTGCCACCGTTGCACTTAACGCTTCACAAAAAGATGCAACTCAATCGGGTGCTTTTCGTCCTGAATGTGAAGCAGGTTTATTTATTGGAAATCGATTTAATCCCATTGCGCAATTTACTGTTTTTGCACCACGAGGTGCCTATACAAAAGAACTGGTAAACCGTTACGCAAATTATATGATTCCCAGCAAACAAGAAGTGATTCTATCTTCACTAGATTCTTTCCAGGCTAAACCTACTAAAATGCAGCCGTCTCTTAATAAACTTGTACAAAAATCTGAATTTTCCACAAATATTTCTTATCCGCGCACTTCAAGGGCAGTGGGCTATATTGCTAACAGAGTTGTATATGGGCCACTCGATATGGGCATTGATGCAGGATATTCTTTTCTTCAAAAACAGTTCAATAGTAAATAAAACAAAGGAATAAATAATCATGAAACATGCTAAATTACTTCTATTATCTTTATTTGTTGGATCGCTGGTCGCTCATCCGCAAGGATTGATTGACCGTTTGTTGTGGCATAGAGTTGAGCGCCTGGCAGGAAAGGGTGCTCCCGTTGTTAGAACATTCAAGCTTAATGATAATGCACTTATTGACATGCTTCCTGAATATGAATTAGCTCAAATACCATTGCCTAAGGGAGAACATACTCATATTACGGCGGCTACAGTTGCTAAAGTTACGGCATTTTTAGTTGCGCTTAAACTAAACATTAATGAAGCAATTACAAAAGCCGCTAGAGTCGAGACTTTATCATCAAGCCTAAAGACTCATATTCGCAATAAAGTTCTTTTACGCACCGGTCTTGATATGGTCAAAGATTATGTGGTTGATGGCGTGCAAGATAAAATCACCGATAATTTACCTGCATCAATTACTGAAAGAAAAGTTCATCCGGTGATCAAATGGGCTGCTGCTCAGGCAGGAAACGCGGCACTGGGTGTTGCGTATGATGCAACTGCAGGTCGTGTAATTAACGCAGGGTTCAGACATTTTCGTGTAAACGTTTAACTTTCAAATTAATAGACATCTATGACGCGCAAAATATTTTTTTTGTTTTATTTCATGTTAAATATTTCGATAGTATATGCCCAAGTATCTCAACAGGAACCTGATTTGCAGGCGTTTGGAAATATGCATATGCAAGAAGAATTTTTTGAAAAAACAAAACAAACTATTTTGCGCTTATATTTGGCAGGCCGCAGAACGCTTAATCCTATTATAGTAGAGCAGGTTCTTGCACGAGCGGGAATAAAAAATAAAGCTGCCCAAAAAGGTGCTCATGCTGCTTTTAATGCAGCCTCACATATTGCTGCGCACAAAGCATTAGATAGTGAGCTTCCATTAAAAAAAGTAGTTGCCGGAGCTGTTATCTTTTCGGCTGCAGAGGCTGTCAAAAGTGAATGTAACCAGCGATTGTCAACTCTCATGCCGCGCACTATCACAACTGATAGTTTTTATTTCACCGCATATGAGCGTTTTTTTGTTATTGCACGCTTGCTGTGGAATAACAAAAAGGCTATTGAACAAAAAATAACACAGTTAAAAGAAGCTGATTCAAACTTGACCAGTAGACCAGGCATTAATAAACCTTACACAACTGAAATGACTCAGTTACACACTACTGGGTCGGCGTGTATGTGTATCATAATTGACTCGTTAGAAAACAAATTAACGAAGCATCCGGAAGACCAATCACTTGTAAATGCGCTTTCTGCTGCAAAAAGTTTAATGCAATTTCAACAGGGCACATTGCAAAATTTGAAAGACATGGCAATTATCTTTGCAAAAGAAAAAATAGAGAAGCAATTCGATGACCAGATCGATTGGGCGATTGAATATATCCAAGCATAAATGAAGTTTCCAGTAGTAATAGTATGTATCTTTTTTTGTATAGTTCCATGGTCTGCATCAAGTAGAACACGTTTTGTCCATCCCTCTTTGATGATTAAATTTTTTTATTGGATGGGCGAAGGTTCAATCCCAGATATCGCCAAACTTATAATTAAAAAAAGTTATGACATTTCTCCTTATGGTTCTTACATCGTTGATTATTGTGCTGAAGCTGTTTATGCAGGCTTTACGTGCGGTCCAGAGACAATTCCTCACGAACTTATTAAATACTCATGTGCCATAAAAATTGCCTCATACACCAATGATTATATTGATCTTATGGCTGTGCGGTTTCTTACAGAAATGGATAATCACCGTTCTTTAAAGACAATGATACGTATTGCTCGGCGATTTTTGGTGCGTTGGTTGATTCGGATCGGTATAGATCTTGTTGTTGATGCATATCTTCAAGAGCCTGATTCAAGCGAGGAACACGATTTATTAATTGATGGGAGAATGCTCCCATAATTTTTCTATTATGTAATGATCATTGTTGCCATACACTTTTTTATGCTATGCATTTAAATAGAAATGGAAGATTTTTCAAAAAAGGATTTGGCAATGAAGGCGGCGGTTAAAAAGCTAATACTATTTGCTCTTTTGATAGGAGCATTTATTTTTCTCTTTTATTATTTTCGTCTGAGTGATTATTTTACCTTGCAAAAATTACAACAAAATCATGAGTATCTCAAAAGTTTTGTAAATAGGCATTACATCTTTTCCGTATTTCTGTATATCGGTATTTTTAGCATGTCTCTTGCCTGTGGCTTACCTATAGTAATGCCCCTTGCTCTTGTTGGGGGATTTTTATATGGAGTAATTTTTGGACTACTATTTGCAGGTATTAGTTGTTTGATTGGTTCAGTGACCTCTTTTATAATTTTACGCTATGTAATGGTGCATTGGATTCGCGGATGGCACAATGAGCGGATTGAGCGATTTAACATCCAAGTGCAAAAATATGGCTATAGTTATTTACTTATATTGCATTTTTTATCAGTAATTCCCATGTTTGTGATCAATTTATTAGCAGCAATTGCAAAAGTAAAACTCAGAACAGTTATATGGGTAACTATTTTAGGAACATTACCGCTCAATCTTTTGTGTGTTATTGCCGGACAGCAGTTAAGCACCATTCATTCAATTAAAGATATTTTTAGTCCCACCATTATTGTTTTGCTTTTTATTCTCGCCTTAGTTGCTATTGCACCATTAATTTTTAAAAAGATGCGAGGTTCATTTGGAATCTAAGATGCAGTGGTCAAAAAAAAGATTGATTTTAGGTTGCATATTTATATCTGTAGTTTTTATCGCATGGAAAGCCGGATTGCATTCATGTTTAACAATCGAAAACATTAAAACACATGCGGCATGGCTTCATGAACAGGTTGCGTTATATTATTGGCGCTCCGTACTGATCTATATTGCAGCATTCATAGCGGTGGTAATGTCATGCTTGCCCGGAACGGCTCTCATGAATATTGTTGGTGGCTTTTTATTTGGTATTGTCTCTGGTGTAATCTATATCGTAACGGCAGCAACCATTAGTGCAACGCTCTTTTTTTGCATGGTGCGCTATGTGATTGGGAGTCTCATTCAAGAGCGTTACAAAGACCGATTAAGTCATTTTAATAGAAAGATTAAAGAGAGTGGTTGGGTCTACTTGTTAATTATTCGCTGTATCCCGGTGATTCCATTTTTTATGGTGAATCTTTTTGCTGGGTTAACTCAGATTTCGGCAACTACATACATCTGGACAACGTTTATCGGGGTTATTCCCAGTGCAATAATTTTTGCTTATGCCGGTCAACATTTAACAACCGTAACGCAATGGAAAGATGTTTTTTCATTTCCGATTATAATAGCATTGTTACTGTTGATTGTAGGGGCGCTCGTACCGATTATTATCAACCGATATCGCAAGATTTTTTGAGTTTTGCCACTCATTAATCTGTTTTCGCACCATATCATAATTGTGATAGTTAAAGATAACGCCCGGTTTTTTGCTATACAAAATTCCATGAATGCCCACGTGGCCAGCAGCAGTAATATTATCGATTTGATCATCGATAAAGATCGTATCTGTTGGATTCAGATTAAATGTTTCTAAAAATGTCTGGTAAATACGAATATCGGGTTTTGCCAAGCCAACTTGTCCTGATATCATAATACCATCAAACATGCTGAAAATATCAGGGCAGATCTTGCGTAGTAATTCAAAAGATTCGGCGTCCCAATTTGAAAGAATAAAAACTTTGTCTCCCATCCCCTTACGTTCAGCTACGAAATTAAGTCCATCTAAAATAAGTGCACGGGTTTTTACAAAGAGCTCTGGCTTAAAAATTGTATGGGCCAAAGCAAGTACCAGTTGTTGTTCATAGTAATTGTTAAATGTTCCGGGATTCTCATCGATGATTCGCAATAACTGTTCATGGGTTAGCGTACCTTTTAACCAATCGGCCATAAGTTGTGGCAATACATTACCATAGTGATCTTTAAGCGGCACTTGTTGAGGGTTTAATGGCTTTAAGGAATCAAGATACGTAAATAACTTTTTATCAATTCCAAAAGGATTATTAAGCGTTGCTGCGTATGAAATCATATTTTTAGGACCAATACTCAAAACACTTTGCAGGTATTTTGTTTCAATGAGCACATCACCTAAATCAAATACAATATTAGCTGCTTCTAAAGAAACGGTGATCAAACTCGTAAAAAAGATTGTTTTAACGCTATTTATTATATGTTTCATACTTAATTACAACCATACACTATACAACAAACTATTTAATAACTCTTTAAGTATAGTTATTTTTTACAAATTTATTCAATAAAAAGCCTCTATAATAAGCAAAAAATGCAGGTTATAAGGGTTATTTCAAGCCCAAAAAACATTTCTATTAGAAATTTTTCATAAAATAACAAGAGCCTTTGCAGCGATTAAATTGAGCAAATGGGTCAGTTTGACATGAAGACTGTTTTGATTATACTTTGAGCAAGGTTTTACCGTTCATGCAATGAGTATTAATACGGCTTTAAATTCAACATTGAGTTACACAAGGAAAAATTTGTAAAACCTGTTCCTCATGTTACTTATAACTACAAAGGATTTTTATGAAAAATCTATTCGCACTTTCATTAGTACTATTAGTATCAGGCGCATTTGCGATGGAACCGGCAGCACCTGCGGTAGTGGCACCTGTTGCGCAAGAAGCAGTTGCAAAAGCAGCAGATGTTGCAAAAGAAGCGGTAAAAACTGTTAGTGAAAATGCAGCTAAAGCAGCAGAAGTAGTTGCTGACGCAGCAAAAAATGTTGCAGCAAAAGCACAAGAAGCAGCTAAACCGGTATGCAAACATAACGGAATTGCACATTCAGTTGAACATATGTTTAAAGATGGCGTTACTTTCGCAAATGCACAATTAGCACAAGTTTCTAAAACCTATAACTCATTTAAGCTTAATGGCTGGAATGCATTAAATAAAAATGAAAAAATCGGCGTTGCAGTAGCTGGATCAGCATTAGTTGCCGCATCAGCGTACGTTGTTTACAAACTCTACAAAGCAGTAACCAAAACTGATAAAACTAGCCCAGTAAGAGTAAACGTTAAACAAGTTCGCGTTTAATTTAAAAAAGGAAATTGCATGAACAATGTTAAAAGAAATCTTTTGATAGTGCTCATCGCTGGTGCGATGAGTACTTATTCATATGGTATGTTTGGCGGTCAAGAGGATATGGAAAGAGCTGAAGCTCTTGCAAAAGAAAAAGCTGATCTTGCCTCCACACAAGCAACGACTACGACAGTAGTTGCTCAACCAATTCCCGAAGGATCAAGATCGCCTTTAGAGGTAGTTTTACCAGGAGAAGTGCGTGCTCCTTCACCCGCGCCTCGTGTAAAATCTGAATTAGAAACAACGGTGCGTCATGGAGATGGTTCAACTACCACAGTAAGAACTGCTACGCCTCCAGTTGCAACTCCTGAAACAGGCGATAGTCCAGCATCATCATCTGATTCTGATCGTGAATATGTTTCAGCTGCTGAAGGCGGCTCAAACATTCGAAAGAATGTATCAGATTCTGAATTAGTTAAACAACGAGCTACTGCAACAGCAGATGATTTTGCCCAAGCAAAAGCACATGGTAAAAATGCTGCATTGCATGAGGCAAGCGCAGAGATTCCTGCAGCGGCAGGAGCGAAAAAAACAGCTTCAAATTCAGCTTTAACGCATGAGCGAAGTGCTACGCCTCCGGTAGAAGAAGCAATATTAAAAGCTCGTGATGCAGATAAAACAGCGGCTTTGCCTGAGACTGATACTGGTGCAGGAGTAGGGTTACCTAAACCAGCAGCAAGAGCAGCGGTAACTTTTGCTGAGCCTGACCCCGCTTCGAGTGCTGCAGGATTAGCAAGCGAAGTTGAAAAAATGGGTGGATCGGTGAATGCAGATAAATTAGCGGCAGCAGCGCAAGCACGAAAAGATGCAGCTCCTGTTGATCTGCTCGGTGGAAAAAAAGAAGATGCAGGTTCTGTTTCAGCATCATCATCCAGCGATTCTGAAAGTGCAATGCGATTACCTGCTCCTGATAAAGATGTAGCAGCAAAACCGGCAGCGCTACAAAAAGATTCATTACTTGAAAAAGTAAAACGAAATAAATTAAAAACATTTGCACTTATTCTTGCATTAGCTGAAGCTGCTGATCTTACCCAAGCATACTTCTTAAAAACAACCAAAGAAGAATTGCACGATAAAACTTTAATGCAAAAAGCAAAAATTATTGCTCAAAAGACGTATACAGTAAAACTTTTGGGTGTTGCAAAAGATACCGCGCTCAATTTAAAACAACATCTTAAAACATTTTTAAACAAGAAAAACTAACACATGAAATGTAACAAAAATGTATTGCTTGTAATATTCGCTTCAATAACTATTAGTTCATTATCATTTGCAATGGATGCTAATGGTAATGATTTTACTCCTGCGCTTTCTAGAAAAGCAAAAAGAAGAGCAAGACGGGTGGCGGCAAAAGAAGCTGAGGATGCTGCTGTGTCACTACAAAGTTCGGTTAATGGAGTAGATAAAGTTGCTAGCGCACTCGATCAATTAAAAGATAATTTAAATAAGGAAAGAGATGCGCGCAATGTTCCTCAATTGTCATTGTTTGGCAGCAATAAACTAAGAGTGTTTGCAGGGATTATTGTGATTGCTGAAGCAATTGATTTTGCACAAGCATTAGTGAAAACGACTAAAGAAGAATTGCAAGATAAAACAGTTGCGCAAACAGCACTGCTTATTGCTCAAAAGACTTATACTGCAAAACTTTTGGGTGCAGCAAAAGATGGCTTAAAAAATAGAGTAGTTCCGGGCATCTTAGATTTAAAACAAAAAGCTCAAGACTATATTAATAAGAAAAAACAGACCGCATGAATTTTTTAAAAACGATATTTTGTGGAGTACTCATTGCTACGGCAGTGAGTACTCTTTCTGCAATGGACGGCGAAATAGCAGCAATTGATTGTTTTGCGATAAATACTAAAGAAGCATTAATTAATGCGCTCAAGAATCATGGTTATATTGATGAGGGATTTTCGATTGAACAGGATTGGGAATGGATTCCAGAGTGTGTCAATGGCATATGGAAAAGACTTGATCAACCATCAAAAAAAAGCATTTTAGATGCGTATGCTAGAATTAATCGTTCCACAACGTACGAGACTCCCGGTGCTCCTGCGCGATTAGATGGTGTAAAATCACGAGATGAACAATTAATAGCGGCATTAAACCGCAAGTCAGTACCCGCAAATGATGAACCTACGAAACCGATAGCAAAAGCATCCCATGGCAAAAGGCTTCAAGAATGGATTCGTACCAATAAATGGAAGTCTGCTGGCATTGGAATCATTACTTTAGGGGCAATTGACGCGTTGCAAGCATATGCACGTGTTGATAAAGTTGCCTGGAAAGAATCTGATCTTAAAGGCAAAGCAGAATTAATAAGACGTAAAATGCTGTGCACACGGGTAATTTCTGGAACATATGGCTTTGTAAAAAGCAGATGTACGTAAAGAAATAGTGAAGTATGAAAAAAAGTGAGAGCAGTTTGAATTTCTTTTTTCTACTTATGAGTATTCCATTATTCTCTATGGAACGTACTCCCCAAAGTCATGATTTCAGGTCTTATTCTCCCCAAGAGTTACATGAATTTGCGCGAACGCAGAGTGTGTTAAAACTCACGCTTCGCTCGCGCATCTCGTTTTTTCAAAGAATGCAATTTTTGGGAATTCCGTTTAATGTGCAAGATGCTCAAGGTGCCTTAGAAGACCTTACTGATGTTTCTCATAACAATAAAATGTGTTGCATTATTATTTAATAACTCCAATGTTTTTCAAAGGATCAACTATGATACATAATCGTTTACAAGCCTTACTTTTTGTAGCAACTAGTTTGACAATAGCTTCTCTAATTTCTATGGACGGCAAAAATGTACCTACCATAGATTTTAAAAATAAGAGTTTGCAACAACTTAATGAGTTTGCAATAGTAAATGAGGTGCTTGCGCTAACTCCTCGTTCACGACAATCATTACAAGATAAACTTCAAGAGTTGGGTATCACTATGAATTCTGGAGAATTTATTTATACCGCATTATCAGGTGATGGAAAGACTCCTGCACGTCCGGGTGATGTAATAAAGTTCATAGCTACTAAACAGTATTATGCTCACCATAAACAAATGCCACCAGATAATCATCGCCCAATTCTTATGATTCAGGCCTCCAGTCTTAAACAGATGGAATCTATGCTTTCTGATATATTGGGCCCGAATGGTCTTGCTTGTGCCTATCCTGATGCTCCTACGGCGAGTTACGGGCCTGGAGTACAACCGCACAATGCTGGACAAATTTCACAAGAAGATTTTCGCTTAAGTGCATTATTTAAAGAATGCAACTTAAAATAGATTAAAGGAAGTTTGTGTTATATCGTTTTTTAACATTTTTTTTTATTTTTTCGATTTCAAGTGCTATGCACAAGCAGGATATTAATTTTGCAGATGTAACGCTTGAAGGATTGAATAATTTTGCGTATCAACACAGTCTGATGAGTCTTACTGATTCTTCATATGTAACCTTACGAACACGATTACAAGAGTTGGGGGTCAGTAAAACTTCTGATGAATTAATAGCTATTCAATTTTATTGCGCAGAACGTATTAAAGAATCACGAAGAATAAAAAGGGTGCTTACGTTAGTCAATATGCGGATGAAAGGTATAACCTCCCCTTGTTTACCGCATATACCAAACGTAACTAATCTAGAACAAACAGGATTACCCAGATCAAATTGTACATTTATCACACCAGCAAAAAGTTGATCAATATGAGCAACATCTCAATTTAT
>CAZPZX010000039.1:0-10115 GCA_964591235.1 uncultured Pseudomonadota bacterium | reverse complement strand
CAGCTATGGGCTGTCTGCTTTGTATAGATCATATGGAAATAGCGGCCAATTTGTTCCGATCGGAAATGGTCCGTTAGCACTTAATGATGCAGTTGAGTTTATGACACTCGCAACCAGTATTGGAAATCCCAATCCTAATATCGGTGTAGTCACTGCAGGAAGCGGAATACCTTTGAGTGCCAAAAGTGTGGTAGTAACTAACAAGAAAGGCCAAAACACTCAATTTTCTGAACCGCTTAATGATGCAAGTGGTTCATTAAATAATAATGGATTGACGACCAATGGAATTGTCGGGTTAGGGGCAAATCAGTATTATCTGTTTCCCGCTTTAAAACCGTGTGGAGGAAATTTTGGTGATTGTAATGGCGGCATTGCAAGCGTTTCTATTAATCAGTCGAACCTCGCATTGACTCAAGTTCCCGCCAATCCAAGCGATAATGGTTTAAAAGCAAAAAAATTAGACTCCACTACGCCCGAGATTATAATCGGCACCGATTCTCCTACTATAACCCCTAATAAAATAGATTTGTATTGGGACGATCAATTGCAAAGACTGTACCTTGGACTCCAAATTACGACACCGGGAACAGGTGGCCAAGGGGTATTTTGCACTGCAGCAACAGGCAATTGCGATACGGGACCGTTACTTGATTGTCCAACAGGATTTAAACCTGATTTTGCAGCCCTTGAATGTGTAACCTGCCCATCGGGAGGTTTTTTTAATACAACATTTAACCAGTGCCAACTGTGTCCAACCGGGCAACAATTTAACTCTTCTACCTTTGCATGCGAAACTGCCGTATGTAACGTAGGATATTTCTTCAACTCTGATCCAAATGTTTTGGCATGCCAATTATGTCCCAGCGGCTTAACTTCAAACGGTGTAACGTGTTTTGCATGTAGCAACAACCAATATTTTGATGTAAACCAAGGATGTATTGCCTGTCCAAGTGGTACAACATTTAATGCCACTCTTGGTACCTGTGTCACGGGAGCAACAGTTTGCCCGTCAGGACAAGTGTTGAATCCGAATAATTTATGCGTCACTTTTATTAACTGCCCACCTCCACTCGTTTTTAATTCACTTAATGCGACCTGTATTATTCCAACGAGCTTGTCTGATGCCGGCCCACTTGTTGAACAACCGCTCGTAATTAATAGTTCTGACACAAATTTGATAACTCTAGCAGGACCTCTTGGCCCTCATAATAGACTTGTGCGAGCGCCAAACTCTGGTGGACGTTCGGTTATTAGCGCATCAGTAGACGATGCAGGAGCTATCACATTTACCCCAATAGCACCTGATACAGCGTTCGCTCTAGAAAATTTGCAAAACATAATCGGTGTTTTAAGCGCTTCATCACAAACACTCACGATAAACCACATTCGCGTTATGCATGCAAGTACCGGCCCCAGTTATTTGATTATTAATGGTGGCAATGGTGATAATAGTACCCTAGGCGGAACGCTGTATGCACTTCCTTTGGTCGATTTATCCGATCCAACTAATATTTTACAAGGCACTATCGCTGACAAAAATTCGGCACTTATTAATTATAAATTTGTAACACCCGCAACCACTCCGGCACAGATGCCCTTATCTTCTGATCCTGCTGTGCGAATTGGCACCGGTTCTGTCACGATTTCAGCTAATGACGTTATTAATGACATACAGGTAATAGGTGACACCGTCTATGTATCTGTTAATAACACACTTTCGGCAAACACCGATAGCGGCATTTTATATTCACAAGCATTATTTGATGAAACGGGAAAAATCATTCGCTGGACTCCTTGGACAAAAAAAGCATTACCGCCGTACAACACCACTACACAAAATAATGTTACTGCAGTAAGTTTCTTTGCTGTTGATGCAGCATTAGCAAAAGTAATTGCAGTAGACGGTCAAGGAACAGAGGTGGTACAAACGGCATGGAATACCAATAACAAATCTACCGGAACTACGGATGTATCTTTAGTTGGCGTACTCAATCAATCTCTGAACGGTCATGGCTCAACAGCAGTACTTGATCTTGATCAATCAACACGGGGATTTCTAGCTAATCAAAGCAGATATGCATTATTCGCCGGAGACGTAGATAATAAAAGTAGCGTTATATTTACCCGCATAAGCCAAACATTAGGAGGTCAAGTAAACAGTCCACAAACAGTAATTACTAACTTTTCTCTAGCAAAAAACTTCTTGGTATCTCCATTGCCCGATGCAACATGCCAAGTCTTGGTGCTTGAATATGCACGACAATTAACCGGCTCTGCAAGCAATTACTTTTTTGCAGGAACACAAAATGGATTGTTTGTATTTAGTGATAGTGGCAATGGATTTGATGTTGCAACGTTAGGAAATTTAAATACTGCACCTTTTAGCACCGGCGATTGGGAACTTGCACCAAATATTTCCGGATCAATTGTTGATGTTAAAACTACAGGAAATATGTTGTATGTAATTACTCAAAACCCTGCAACGGCAACAACACCTATGCAAAGTTCCTTGTATCGTATCCCCTTTGCAACAACCGTTGCTTCAATGTTTGCAAACCCTATCTTAATTGCACAAACCGGCACCGGAGTTTTTAGTGGCATTTCTGCATTGAGTGGCCTGCAAATCATTTCAACAACTGCTACTGGAAATACTGAACAAGTAGTATTAGCGACCAATAATGGATTATTCCAATCCAAACGTATCGGCGGCGTACAAAATGCAACGGATCAATCAGATGCCGCATGGACACAAATTGCTAACACATCTTTCTACTATAATGGAATTTCTACCGTAGATAATGCTTCAATTCCAGTCGCTGCGCCATCAACCGTATGGCCATTTCATGTAGCTGATCGAGGTTCAAATACTTTTGATCAATCGATTTTCCAACAATTAAATGGAACCAGCGATACGGGTAATTTTGCCTTCGTGCCACCATTATTTATGAGTAATGAACAAGGCATCAATTCCTCATTCGATACGATTCCATTAATTAGCACATTCTGGTCTGATGGGGCACGCCGACTAATGACAGAAGTAAATATTGCATCTTCAACAATTCCGGAAGAGTTAATCGTATTGCCATTTGATACACTTGAATGGGATATTGATAATCCAGCTGACGCAAAAATAAGTGACTCAGTTCTCTCGGATATTTTTGAAATTTTGTGGATCAAACAAATTGGAGTGAGTGGGCAGTTACTCTTGGGTACAAACACGGGAATAGTAGCTCTTTCCTAGAAGAACAATACGAGAGCAGGCCCAGTGCCTGCTTGAGCTCATTTTTTAATCGATGCATGATACAATTAAGGCCATGTGCTAAGGATCTATATTCACTCTCATCAATGGTGAGCTCTAAATAATTAATCATTTGCAGCAAATAATCTAACTCATCCAGAGTAATAGTTGCCTCTGAGCGATATTCATTAATTAATTGCTCAATATAACTTTGCAATCGCATTAATCTCCCAACTAATATATCAAGTTGCTCATCTGATTTTTGTTGCAATGCAATCTGATCTTGCAGAATGAGCACATCCGTATAGGCGCGCATGCACGTATCAACAACTTTTTTAAAAGAATTAAAAGGATAAATACTATGAAAACAGATATTGTCTTCTTGGCCATACACACAAAACATTAACATCATTAAAATGGTTGCTTGAAGACGCTTCATAATTTCCCCTACTAATTCAGATCTTCAATTATTAGTGTGCTCAATTTAAATTCTAACTGTCAATAACAAAAATAAAGAGCCTAAAAAAAGCCTGGGTAATTCCCAGGCTTTACTATCTTTAAAACGGCAAGTCATCTTGAAATGGTGGCTCGTCAGCAAAATCTATTTCACCGCCGGTTGGTGCTGAAACCGGCTGTGCTATTTTTTTCTTAACCGGTGCAGGTTTTGCGGCTTCGAAATTAGTCTCTGCTTTGGGAGCTGGACGAGCAGCAGTTCTACTTTTGATCTGTTCGATCTGACTCATCAACTCTTTTTCCATTGGGTTATTAGGATCAAGACGTTGCTCATCTTCATCGCCTGACTCAACTTGTGCGTTAGACGCTAAGAAAACAACACGATCTGCTACGATGCTATGCTTGCTACGTTTTTGACCGTTAGCATCATCCCATGTATCTAATTTCAAGCGACCTTCAACTAAAATTGGTCTTCCTTTTTGCAAGTATTGACGACAACTTTCTGCTTGAGGTCCCCACACGTCGATATCGATATAACACACTTCTTGAATCATATCGCCGCTTTGTTTATTTTTAAATTGACGATTCGATGCAAGTCCTAAACGGCACACCGCTTGTCCTGATGTTAGTTGTTTATAATCAGGATCACGGGTTAAATTTCCTGCCATTATAACTCTGTTAAAGCTGCTCATGAATATCCTTTACGTGGTATAAAATTTGTCGTAGTAATACATTGAAGGTAGCAAAAAAAATCTTTTTGTTTAAGGTCTTTTTTACTTTTACGCTTTCTTAGCTTCCAACTCTTGTTTAATTCCTTCATGAAATGCGCGATGTTCTTTTTGTGCCTGCGCAAACTGCTCTAATAGCGTATTATACTTGTCTTGTTCTTGAGCAATTTTTTGCAGTAATTTTTGATCAGCTTTTTCTAAAGTAGAATTATCAATAGATAATAACAAATTCGTTTGGTTTTGTCCCAGTAGAGTAATATTATGCGCTGACCATATCATGCCCGATAACATTTTTTCATAACACTGTTGTGCTGTAACTTTTGATTTTTTTGGTGTCTGTTTAATCAAATAGTTATCATTTTCATCTGACCAACAACTGAACGTTATTAATAAGAGACTACATATGATGCTCATTTTTTTCATGATTTACTCCGATGGCTGTAAATATGCCATTCCAATGCGTAAATAATCGAGAAATGCCAAAAATACTAATGATAAAACGCCAACTAACATGGCATAATAGGTTTTAATGGGCACCCATGCAAAAAAGTAACAAGAGAACAACCACATTATAAAGGTTGTTTGGGCAACCATAGTCCATTTTCCCAGTTGCGTAGGCGCAATCGTTAAATGGCCATTTTTGCAATAAATAAAAACAGCTCCGATAATCTGCAGGACTTCTTTTAAAAGTACTAAAATCACAAACCAACGCGGAATAACAAATAAGGGAGACTGTACAAAAGCTAACGTACTAAACACTGCTATTATTAATAATTTATCGGCAAGTGGATCAAGCGCTGCACCTAAAAAGGTGCGTTGATTCATCCAACGTGCAAGCCAGCCATCAAGCACATCGGTAATAGCTGCAATGACAAATAATATAAAGGCCGTGTGCCATGCATCCATAACCATTGCACTCACAATACAGGGTATTAGTAAAAGGCGCAGAATGGTAAGTGCTGTCGAAAGCGTTATCTTTTTTTCGTGGGCCGGAAGCTTTTTAAATAATTGAAATGAAAATCTTTTCATGTAAACCAAGATATCTAATTTGATTATTCTATTTTATCTTAAAATAACAATTAATTCGGTATTGGCCAACATAAACCCATATAAACTGATATTGACAGAGATAAAAATATTTGCCTACATTCGATAGTGTCGTTACCTTATCCTCTCATATATTAAAAAAGGAAGTCTATGAAGAGATTAATAATGGAATTACTCGGTACTTTTTTCTTAGTCCTTACTCTGGCAATTACCGGTAATGCCCTTGCTGCTGGCCTCATGCTCATGGCATGGATTTATATTGGTGCATACGTATCAGGAGCTCATTATAATCCATTGATTTCGCTCGCGGTAAAATTAACGGGTAGATTAAGCTGGCGTGAATTGCTGTATTATTGGGGTGCGCAAATTTTAGGTGGTATTGCAGCATATTCAGTTGCATCTACAGTTATTAATCGTTTGAATGTTCCTCAACCAAATGTAGAATTATTACATGCTTTTGTTTTTGAAGTATTGTTAGCATTCGCTTTTGCTTTAACCGTATTGGTAGTTGCTGTAAGCAATAAATATAAAGATAGTTATATCTTCGGATTTGCTATCGGACTTGCACTATTTGCACTTGCAACCGTTGGCGGCAATATCTCCGGCGGATTATTTAATCCCGCAATCGCTTTAGGCGCAAATCTTGCAGGATTACTCAAAGGCATGTCTATTGCGTGGGATGTAGTACTTATGTATGTTGGCGGTGGATTAGCAGGTGGCTTCTTGGCAGCACATGCATACCGCTACCTTATTGTTGAAAAATAATTGCAAAGAGTATGCAATAAAAAATGCCGATTAAATATCGGCCTTTTTTTATAATGTTCTAATTGGTAATGGGCGCTCTATCGCCCGGATGAACTTCAGCATAATGATTAATAATCGTTACTCGATTGCTATATTCATTGTCTGCCCGTTCAACTTGCGTTTGAGTAAATAGTAAAACTTTTCCCGGTTTTAATGAGTCAAATGTTACTAATTCAAGGCACGCATCATTTCTGGTTATATTCACGTGAGTAACAAAATTAACAACTCCTGAGCTATTGGCCTGCTCAAGAAGGATGCGATTTTGCTCAAAACAATCTGTAGACATTTCTATACTAAAGCGATCGCCGACATTACTCTCAAAAATAACATCTTTACCAACAGGAGTTGGCAATCCGAAAGTACAGGTACATGCAGGATCCCACTCTCTTTTTGCAAAGATGGGCCCTACCATTAAGATTCCAATAAAAAATAAAACATTTTTTATCTTAGTATTCATCTTTCCCTCCAGATAACCTGTTATTGGATATAGTAGGTTGCGTTATAATTATCAACGATATCAATTTCGAATTTGGTAACGGTGGGCTTACAATCACAACCATGATTATTATAATTTTGATGTTGTCTATTTTTCATGTAAAAAATTATTTTGCCCGGCTTTATTGCAACAAAGTTCATGCACATTTGATCAACCGATTCACAGGGAAAATGAGAATTCCAGATTTCAATACAGACACGTTCATCAACAGTAAATCCTGTAAATTGCACTAAGCCTGATTGTTCCAATTTTCTTACCCCTTCATCATAACCTGCTAATCGACCATTGAATAAAAATTGCCAGCGGCAAAAATCACCACGTCCATCATACGGAGTAATAATTGATATGGTATCTCCTACGCAATAGGCCTGCTTTATTTCACGCTGATATGAAGGTTGACTGTGTTGAATATTATGGTGAGCAAGCCAATTACAGATATTTCTTTGTTCTGGCCAATAGGGATGTGATTTTATGCAAAATAAAAACGATAAGAGAGATAAAGACAATAGTACTTTAGACATTCTGTTCATAATTAATCCTCCAAAAGATTATCAGAATCAAAAGATATACTAATTGCCGTTCAGAATACGTTATTTAACCGGCATCGTCAAATGCAGCAGTCGTCAATTAAGTTTTTCCGGTGCTTTATCTTTCCAATAACCCGGGCCATAATTTGCTAATATTTGTTCATCTTTTTTTATATCTTTACATGCGACATAAATAAGATGCCAACCATCAGGAGCATAAATAGAAATAGCGCTCACGTTAGGCTCGAAACTATGATTGATAAATCGGGTAAAGTTACAGGCAAACTTTGCATCAACTAAAAACACTTCTTGTAAACCACTGTTGGTTGGCGGAATAATATTCCAGGTGTAACTCGGGTCAAATTGCATTGTCGCACGCGTCTTACCATCATAGAGAATTCCCGTGTAATCACCCACATAATCGCCACTTTTTATATCAGCCGCCGCAAAAATACCATGACCCACAGCATCACTAATAAATTTCATGTACCACGGCGCTTCATACTTTTGCTCGATATAGTAGTAATATTTTTCAAAAAAGTAGCGCTCATGCAGCGTAAGTTCTTGTTTATGAATAATCGGCATTTTTGCAGAAGAAGCATGATATTTAGAATGATCAAGGTATTCAATGCCCATCTGCTCGATCGCACCTTTGTATTTTTTATCAGTGACAAATGTGTCTTCACCTAAAAGTACACGCAAACATTGCCACGAACAAGAATCGGGCACTTGAGGTTGAACTGGTTCTTGCACGGTCTCTTTTTTGGTATCAATAATAACGGGATGGTTTTCCAGTCCAAGTTTATCAAAAAACTGTTTATTAAATTGGGAAATATCTTGTCCATGCAGTAAACTGATACACAAACCAAATATACAAAATAAATGCACTAGCATATTTCTGCCTCTCTTTTTTAACTACTCATAATGTTAGAGGAATACTATGAAACTTTATTCTGAGCAAGAGCTCAAAGAACTTTTTGACGCACTGCATTACATGAATATGAAAGAATTGCGCTCTATCTGCAAACAACATGATATTCCATCAACTGAAAAAAAAGCAGAGCTCATTAATAAAATTATGCATTTTATTAAAACGGGAAAAATTTTACCGGTTAAAGAATTTCCTGATTCAGCATTTGCTAAAAAAAATATCGACTATCCACTGGCACCGCAGACGAAAATACTAAACTGTTCATTCAAAAATGATTTAAAAACAAGAAATTTCTTTAAACAATTAGTTGGCAACCATTTTCATTTTACCGCATTTGGTATCGATTGGATTGAAGAACGCTGGCATGCAGGAAATCCACCAACCTATCAAGAATTTGCAATGATGTGGCAACGAGAGTATGAACAGCGTAAAAAAACAAAAGCCCAACCTAAAAAAGAATGGGCTTTGTTAAATTTTATTCAACGCTATCAGGGAAAATTTCCCAATGCATCAAAGCAAGAAGTTATGAATGCATGGAAAAAAGAACGAGAGAAACAGGCAGAATTTGCGCAAAAATTATTAAATAAAGTTAACAAATAACTCCGGCACCTAGGCAATGCTGGCCATCATAGAAAACGGCAAATTGTCCGGCTGCTATGCCTTGATCATCTTGCGCAAGGGTTACCTGCCATTCAGCTTCATTCAATTGAACCAGGGTGCAATTATAGATGTGTTTGCCGTGCCTGATTTTTACTTGAAGATCTGTTTTGGTTGGCACAACTCCGGCAAGCCAGTTGCAATTACTTACCACAAACGTATTTCGCTTTTTATCTTCAGAATAATAGTTGCGCGAAATGAAAACTTTATTTGCAGCGATATCTTTGGCAACGACGTACCAAGGTCCACCGGCTAGCCCAGAACCTTGGCGTTGGCCAATGGTGTGAAACCAAAATCCTTTATGGGTTCCTAATTTTTTACCGGTTTCATATTCGATCATATCACCCGGATTTTCACCAACATGAAATTTAATAAAATCGCTAAATTTAAGTTTGCCTAAAAAGCAAATCCCCTGAGAATCTTTGCGTTCTTTATTAGGCAGATCATATTTTTGAGCAAGTGCGCGCACTTCATCTTTGTGCAGATGCCCGATCGGGAATAATGCCCGATCTAATTGCTCTTTACTTAAATAGGATAAGAAATAGGTTTGATCTTTGATTGGATCGGGTGCTCGATGTAACTGATTTTCACCATTAACATGTATTACTTGTGCATAATGGCCGGTCGCCACCTTATCGAAACTATCATCGATATGGTTAAAAAACATACCGAATTTAATTCTTTGATTACACAAAACATCAGGGTTTGGAGTCCTGCCCGCTTTAATTTCAGCCATGGTATAAGAAACAACCTGATCCCAGTACTCTTTTTGCAAAGATACTACTTTGAGCGGAACTCCAGCCTGCTCGCACACGGCGCGAACATAAGAAAGATCTTCTTCCCAGGGGCAATCACCCAGATAAGAAAGTTCGTCCTCAAGCCAGATTTTAAGATAAAAGGCGGTCAGATCATGGCCCTGATCTTTTAATAATCGAAGAGCAACTGAACTATCAACGCCACCGGAAACAAGTACTGCTATTTTCATTTTTTTTATACGTAAAAAGCCTGCTATACCGCTAGTATAACAGGCTTTTTTATAAAATATAGAATTTCAGATAGAAATTATGAACGCCTACTTACAATATGATTCATCAAACCAGATGCACGCAACAATCCACGGTTAGGTTCAGCCGATAGTTCTGCACTCGTTACTGCCCCCCTTTGGCGCAGATAATCGACCAAATCAAAGTCTACCGGTCCTTGTGCATACACTAAATCAAGCATGGTTCTGCCT
>CAZPZX010000038.1:0-10234 GCA_964591235.1 uncultured Pseudomonadota bacterium | reverse complement strand
TTTGCGCAAGCGTAAAGAGCTCATCACTAATAGTAGCTCCTGCATCAAGTAAAATCTTTACTGCTTCAATAAACCCAGATTTCACTGCAAAATAAAGGGGCGATTTTATTGACGTTTTTTTATTGACATCCGCTCCGTATTCTAAAAGAAGTTTTAGAGCTTCAGTTCTGATATATTGAACTGCATAGTTCAAGGGAGTCATACCCCTTGCATCTGCCTTATTTACATCAGCACCATTGTTTATAAGTGCAGCTACCAAAGGCAATCCATCGGAATGGGTAAGCGCACGTAATAAAAAAGGAGTCTTTTCAACATCATTAAAAATAAAAGTACTTAACGATGGAATATGATTTACTAATTGAACCATACGCTCAATCTCTGCATGCATAAACGCATCATTTAATAAAGCAGCTATTTGTTCTTTTGTTATCGCTTTTTTTGCATACTGATTGCTTAGTAATTCGATATTACCCAGATAAAAGGCAATATAAAATGGGAGTGCATTTGTTTTTTTACTAATATGATTAATAACAGCAGAAACATTTTCATCTGATTGCATAAACTTTTGTAATTCGCTATTTTCACTTATTTTTTGGTTGATTTTTTTAGTAATGGTTCTTACATCATTACCATCAAAAATAGCGTTCAAAATCGCACGAGGCACCTTAATATTTGATCCTGCTGGTTTAGAAATTGGTTTTTCCATACTACTTATAGAAAAAAAACTAAATATTAAACATACAAATATATTTTTCATATGAATCCCTTTTTTTTCAAAGTAACAATTTGAGACTTTGTTTGTGAAGAATTCATCACTTCTCAAGAATTAAAGAATGGATATAATCAATATACTTTTGTAAGTTAAAAAAAGCTTGTTATCAAGGAATTGTATGCGTATTAAAAGTATTTTTATTGCTGTATTGATTAATTTATTCTGTGGACCAACATTACTTTTGGCTATAACGCATGCAACTACTCATTTATGGACTGGTACCAGTAACGAATGTGGTGTTTCCTTACAAATCGAAGTAGAACCGGGTGATTACCTATACAAAGATTATTTAACAATTACCTGTAATAATCCTGATATTTCGGTTTCAATCGATGCGATTAAATCGTCACTGGTAAATCATTTTGATGCTGACTTTAATGAGACTAAAAAAGCGTATGAAGGCAATGTTAATCTTATGATCAGATTATCTGCTACTGATTTGCAGACTATTGATGCTGCAAACTTGCATGTATGCTATTATTTAGCATCGCAGGGCAAAGTAGTTGAAGATATTGTTCCACTAACCTTTGAAAAAAAGATTACTTCTTCAGAGGTCGAGATCGCAACACAAATTGATGTTTCTAATTCCGAACCGCAAATACCCAATGAATCAACTCACCCCGCTCCAGAGAAAAAAAGTAGCTCATGGCTTTCATGGATCAGCTGGATAACTAATACTATTGAACATTCTAATTCATGGACATTTCGCATTTTATTAATATTTTTACTCGGTATGCTCATGAGTTTAACCCCGTGTATTTATCCCATGATTCCGATCACTGCCGGCATTTTACAAACACAAGAAAGCCGTTCATTTATTACGAGTTTTTTTCTAGCACTCAGTTACACCTTTGGATTGGCAACGACGTTTGCAATTTTAGGCCTTTTAGCTGCATTTGCCGGCCAAGCAATGGGCCAAATTATGTATCAACCATGGTTTATTATTCCGTTAGTTTTCTTGTTAATTTATTTAGCCTTTTCAATGATGGGTTTCTATGAAATGTATATTCCCCGCTTTATGCAGCCGCGCGATCATCGGGTTAAAGGCGGATCATATATATCGGTATTTATTTTTGGCGCTATTAGCGGGATAGTTGCATCACCCTGTTTATCGCCCGGACTGGTGTGTTTATTATGCATGGTAACCACCTGGGGAAATGCATTACTGGGATTTGTGACTCTTTTTGCTTTTGGATTAGGGTTAAGCGTCCCTTTACTTATTATTGGTACGTTCTCTAATTCACTCTCATTATTGCCACGCGCAGGCATGTGGATGGTAGAGATTAAGAAGCTGTTTGGCATTTTTATGCTCTTTATGTGCAGCTATTTTCTCCTTCCTCTCTTTAAGGAGGCAGTATTTGCATGGATATTAGGGGCAATAATCGGTGCCTGTGGTATTTTATTAGTATATTTTGCTCGACATACCCATTCTAAGGGCTGGCGCTATTTTTATAATATCATGGGTATTTTAACTATCGCATTCAGCGTTTATTGTACATACGCAGCGTACTTAATTACTTACATAAAACCACAATTACAGAAGACAGCAGCTTCTTATGAATGGGAATCTAACTACGCATCCGCACGTAATCTGGCAGGGAATAAGTTGATGTTTGTTGATATTGGTGCACCCTATTGCTCTATTTGCAAATCGATTGATGCTAAATTATTACACCATCCAAAAGTAGAAGCATATTTAAAAGAACACGTTTTTCCCGTTAAAATCAACGGCGGAAACTCTGCAAATGATGATTTGCTTAATCAGTTTCACGTTATGGGCTTTCCAACGATTCTTTTAGTAAATCCAAAAACTGAAGACGTGGTCAAACGCTGGGGACCAGAATTAAATGACGTTAGCCCCGAAGAATTTATTAAAGAATTAAAAAATTTTATTATATAATCCTTACAAGCACACAAGCAAATATGATTACTTCTCTATTGTTAGTTATCCTTACTTTTTCAAGTTTTATCTATTCGATGGATAACAATCGATCACAAAAGATAACTAAGCGTGAGTTTAATAAAGCGGTCCGCACTAATAGGCCTGCCATAGTTAAAGCTTATTTAGAATCGGAACAGCCGGACCCAAAACTTTTATATAGGCAACTGCACAGTGCACTTGATAATAATGCCACTGGTTCAGTCGCCCTATTATTACGATATGGCGTCCCTATCAATATACCTTACAATCTCAAGGGACCTACTCCAATCATGAAAATGACCTTGCAAGGCAACCTTGAAATGATTATTTGGCTAAAAGCCATGATGGCTGATACTAAAATTGAAGATAAGAATGGTAAAAACCCCTTAGATATTGCTTTTCAAAAATGGGAAGCTGCGCAAGCAGAATCAGAAGAAGAAAAACTTTATTACACAATATTTCATGAACTTGGATTATTTACTCAATTTACTCGGATGCGTCAGCATCGGATAAAAGTTCCTGAAGAGTTGTGGAACAAATAAATGAACCGATGTTTATATATTTTACTGACATTAATTTCACAATCATTGGCAATGTAACCAGCAGCATCAAGATGAGCGTACTTGTATAGAAAAGTTATATTGTTATATATGGAATATAGTCCACAGATTTGCTCTTGAATAGATCATTTTCTAAAAAAAAAGCAGCGAACATTAGATGTATTAGAAGATACACGTGCTACTTTATTACAATCAATAGCAAAATCATCTAATATAGCCCGATTTTTACAACGTAGAGAAACAATCGGCAAGTAAATGCTCGATAACTATACATAGACAAAACCCTACATAAATCTAAACGTTGAAGTTTTTAAACCAAAATCTATGAAAATGGACTTAAATCCGTATACACTAATTTAGAAATGGCAAAACAGACGATAAAATAATGAGCAACTCAGATACTAATAATAAAAGTATATGGACCTCATTATGGGTGTTAAAAGATTATTCATACTTTTTTTGTTACCCCACTATTGTTTTGCTATGGAAGAAAAAAAAGAAAAACCATTACTTGAAAGAGCAACTTCGGGTTTTCTTGCCAAAATAGGGGCAAAAAAACTGAAAGAACTACCTAAAGAACTTGCAGTTTCCTCATCATCCAGCGAATACGATACTCAAGACCAATTACGAATCAGCAACTATTTATCTTCTGCTGGATTTAATTTTGCATTCGATTATCAAAGTTTTATTAATGCAATTTTAGATAGAGATTCCGATACATTTAATAGCATTATAAAAAAAATAGAAGATCCGGAAACTAAAACTAAATTATGCGGATTTTACGGACAACTATATCAAGAAGTTCCGACAAGCCCTTTGCCGAAACGACCTTCGATAGATTCTGAGTTGTTGACTGAAAAAGAGTGTAAAAACGCAGCTGAACAACTATGGCAAGAGATACGAGAAACTAAATCTCAAGGACCGCGAGTTCCTCTTCTGGATCTTACGTTATTACATATAGGCGAGGATAGTTCAGAATCATCTTCATCTCAAAAAGCAACAGTAATTCATACTGCTATCCCACTTAAACCGTCTGCTCAACAGAGTGTTAAAGAAGTTGCAAGCATCAATACCGGTTACAGATTAAGAAGCTCCAATATGAAAAAAGAAAAAAACAAAGAAACCGTAAGCCCTTAATTACGCAAGGACCTATTTATAGGTAATTTTTGAGTTACCTGGTACAGTTTTTCGGGTGAAATAAACTGCTTATTTTGGCATCCCTCAACACAAACACAATAGCCACTATAACACATCATCTTTTTAAATAATACATACGCATACGGGCCTCTTTGTTCATGCATGCCAAAAAGAGATGAAGCGCTCAATAATATGATGCAAAAAAACAATTTTTTCATATCCCCTCACATCGATTTTCGTTGGTCTTCTAACCAATTTGAGCGTTGCCTAACTGGCGCTTGTTTTTCTCTATAATTATTATGTGCATTTAGATATCTACATTGCACCCTATCATGTGTGCAGACGCAATTGCCTTTAATACACTCTGAGGCAAGTAATAACCTCACCAGCTTTGATATTTCTCTACCGGTAATATATTCCTCAGACAGCTGTCTTGGTTCCATCGCCAACATATGAGCGATAGACGCAAACAGTATTAAATTAACAGAGAACTGTATGCTTAGTTTCATATTATCGTTGTTTTTTAAACTCTTCGTGTCTGCCAACCATTTTACGATCTTCAACATGTTTATCTTTTAACTTTCGTAATTGTGCATACATAGTATCGATCGCTTCATCGAGCACTTTATAAATCTCTGCTCCCTCTTTTTTCACATCTAAAGCATAGTTAGGAGATTTTAAAACAAAATCGATTTGATGATGCGCATGAACCTTGCTTGGTTTGACAAAGATCTCAATGTAAATTGGTGATGGTTCTTTTTCTAAAAAATGCACAATTTTTTGCAGCTGTTCACGAATGTGTTGCTCCATTATTTTTGATGAATCACTATTCTGAAAGGTAATTTGAATATTCATGATAAATCTCCCTGATTGTTTTTTATGAGTGTACCTCAATAAAACCAATTCTGGCAATCCAATCAAAAAAAATTCTTGTATTCGTGTAAACTGATTGTATTTATCGTTTTTGACTCAGTTCTTGCTGAATAACAGCAATTCGTTCAGTAATAGTCTTATGGTAGCTAGACCAACAAAAATTTTCTTTTAACTTATACTGACGAGGAGCTATTAAAATCGCTTGTGTCCCGTGTATATATTTAAATTCAGCTTCATTATTAGGAATACACAACTGAATAGATTCCAGTGAATCCTCTCGTTCGGCTTCAGGCGTTTTGGATAATTTTAAAGCAATAATATTAATATATCTATTGATAAATTGCGCACGCTCATCCATGAATTTATGATAACACAAATTTTCAATATCTTTACCCATTGCCTTTAATAGAATGGGTGTAAACTGTGCTCGTACCGATTCAAAATGAGCATCATTTAATGTTTGAGTGAATTCATATGAATCCTGCTGAACCTGTTCTGGAACTTTTTGACACGTATCTCCCGATACAAAACAGAGCCAAGCTATTGCTTTGAACATATTTATGATGGACGTCTTGTTAAAAATTTAATCGGATTACCCAATAAATCATAATTTGAACGCATTATATTATCAAAAAATCCAAGTTGTGATGGCCCAAACCATTCAGGTGTTTCACTAATAAGTACGATCGTAATTGGATTGTTTGCAATCTGTTTTACTCGTTTGACATGAATTACCATTTGCTGATGATATAATGGTTTTTTGCGTAACGCTTCTTTAAACAGCATAGTTAGTTCATCATCATTAAAAGTTTGATTTGAACGCTCATAAACCTGTTTGACCAGCGGTAATACTTTTCCAATATTTTTGCCTGTTTTGCATGATATGGATAAATGAGGAACTTTTTTTAAGAAATAGTCATAAACACTTAAGCTGCGCTCCATATCTTGTTCTGAATCAGGAGTTGAAATATCATCTTTATTAAAAAGTAATATCAGAGACTTATGATGTTCGAATACATAAAACGCTAATTTTAATTCTTGATCGGCAATTGCATGCTCAGAAGAATCAATTAGTAATAAAACAACATCAGCATCATCAACCGCACGAAATGCACTTTTAACCATCATGCTCTCCAAGGTTTCATCGATTTTTCGTTTACGACGAATACCCGGAGTATCGGTTAATAAAAGATCTTGCTGATAAAAAGTAATTTTTTCTGCAATAGCTTCACGCGTTGTACCTGCAACAGGACTTACAATTGCTCGTTCTTCTTGTACTAGCAAATTCATTAATGAGGATTTGCCTACATTTGGCTTACCTAAAATAACAATTTTGCATTGAGATTCATCATCTTCAAAAACACCACCCGTAGGTGTTGGTAATGCAGCGCAAATGCCATCTAACAATTCACCAATACCAGTTCCGTGAATAGCTGAAATTAAGATAATCGGCTTAATACCAGTTTTAAGAAATTCATATTCATGCTCTTGGCTTTCACTGCTGTCAGCTTTATTAACAACCAAGATCATTTTTTTATTTAAACGTCTACATGTTTGAGCGATGTCACGATCTTCAGGAGTTAATCCTACCGTACCATCACAAACAAATAGTAAAAGATCTGCTTGTTCCATCATGCCTATTGCACGCTGACGAACTTGCTCTTGAATTTCATCGGGAGATTTTTTTAAGCTAATACCGCCCGTATCTACCAATTCAAATGAATAGTCTTTCCACGAAATGACATCTTTGATAACATCTCGGGTTACTCCTTCATAATCAAAGGTCATACTTTTTGCATTTACTGAAAGACGATTAAATAGTGTTGATTTACCAACGTTCATTCTACCGACAATAACAACGCGAGGAATCTTCATGCTAATCTCTTACTTGGCTAATAGTGCCGGGAAAATGTTTTAATAATAAATTTGCTTGTGGCCATTTTGACGCATCTGAAACATCAAAACGGGGTTCGTTATTTGGTTTGCTGGGTACCGCTCGTGTAAAACGAGATTGCCCAGAGTAGTTTTTTTTATAATGAGTTGTTGGCTGTAACTGTTGAGCTACTGGCGCAGAAACTTTTACCGGCGGTACAACGGCAACTTCAACTTTTTTGGCTACCGATTCTTTGATAAATAAAGGTTTTATCTGGACTGCTGATCCTACCACCTGTTCAAATAATGGCTGCCATTGATTCTTGCTGCTTTCAATTAAGTCTGCAAAGAAAGTAAGCTCTTTAGGAAATTCAGCCGTAATAATACGGGCCTGTCTATCAAAACCGGTCATCACTCCTTGCTTAAAAATTGAAGAAAGCAATGGATCATGCAGAATCTCAATTTTTGAAATTAATTGTTGCCATAATGCATCCTGTTCATCTTCATACGCGGGCGATTCTTCAGAATCATCAGAATCAATATCTTCAATTGCTTCTAACTCTTGCGATTCAGTAGTACTGCTTGGCGTAGCCATTACGGGTGTACTTGAATTACTATTACTTTCATTCTTCTGGCATACACGCAACAAAATAACTTCTAGGAAAGCATATTGTGCAGTAGTTTTTTTAAATAATGCTTCATTGCTATAAAATAGCTCAAGCAATGAACTTAAATATTTTAAAGATTTGCCGCGCGTTAAAAATTGCAATTGAGAGACATACTCAGAAAAATGTCGAGGAGCTACTCCGTTTTTAATCCAAATAGATGCGCGTAATAACTCAGTAATACGCTGCCACATAAACTCGGCAGAAAATTTTTCCAATGAATGATCATAACTAAATTGCAAAAATTCAGCAGGGGTTTTATATAAAATTATTTCAAATAAAGTTAGTAAACGCTGGTCATCGAGCTGGCCCAAAACTTGATACACTGCATCTTTAGAAACACGTGCATCAGAAAAACGCACTTGTTCCAATAAGTTAAGCGCATCACGAATAGACCCACCTGTTTCTTTAATAATTAAGCTGAGCGCTTGCGTATCAGCTGCAATATTTTCAGCAGCACAGACATTTACTAAATGATTGAGTAAGGCATCTTCTTTTACCGGCCTAAAATACAATTGAAAACAACGAGAACGCACCGTTTCAATAATTTTTTGCGTATCGGTTGTCGCTAAAATAAAAATCACACTTGCAGGCGGCTCTTCCATGAGCTTCAAAAATGCATTAAATGCTGCTTTGCTCAGCATATGCACTTCATCAATTAGATAGATTTTTTTTCTTCCCATAAGGGGCAATAATGATGATGAATCTATAATTTGACGAATATTATCTACACCCGTATTTGATGCAGCATCGATTTCAATAAAATCAGGATGTCTTCCTGCGATCATTGCCACACATGAAGCGCATTCTAAACAGGGCAATGAAGCATTTTTAGGATCTTTTTGAAACGTAGATAATTGTTGCCATAATGCATCCTGTTCATCTTCATACGCGGGCGATTCTTCAGAATCATCAGAATCAATATCTTCAATTGCTTCTAACTCTTGCGATTCAGTAGTACTGCTTGGCGTAGCCATTACGGGTGTACTTGAATTACTATTACTTTCATTCTTCTGGCATACACGCAACAAAATAACTTCTAGGAAAGCATATTGTGCAGTAGTTTTTTTAAATAATGCTTCATTGCTATAAAATAGCTCAAGCAATGAACTTAAATATTTTAAAGATTTGCCGCGCGTTAAAAATTGCAATTGAGAGACATACTCAGAAAAATGTCGAGGAGCTACTCCGTTTTTAATCCAAATAGATGCGCGTAATAACTCAGTAATACGCTGCCACATAAACTCGGCAGAAAATTTTTCCAATGAATGATCATAACTAAATTGCAAAAATTCAGCAGGGGTTTTATATAAAATTATTTCAAATAAAGTTAGTAAACGCTGGTCATCGAGCTGGCCCAAAACTTGATACACTGCATCTTTAGAAACACGTGCATCAGAAAAACGCACTTGTTCCAATAAGTTAAGCGCATCACGAATAGACCCACCTGTTTCTTTAATAATTAAGCTGAGCGCTTGCGTATCAGCTGCAATATTTTCAGCAGCACAGACATTTACTAAATGATTGAGTAAGGCATCTTCTTTTACCGGCCTAAAATACAATTGAAAACAACGAGAACGCACCGTTTCAATAATTTTTTGCGTATCGGTTGTCGCTAAAATAAAAATCACACTTGCAGGCGGCTCTTCCATGAGCTTCAAAAATGCATTAAATGCTGCTTTGCTCAGCATATGCACTTCATCAATTAGATAGATTTTTTTTCTTCCCATAAGGGGCAATAATGATGATGAATCTATAATTTGACGAATATTATCTACACCCGTATTTGATGCAGCATCGATTTCAATAAAATCAGGATGTCTTCCTGCGATCATTGCCACACATGAAGCGCATTCTAAACAGGGCAATGAAGCATTTTTAGGATCTTTTTGAAACGTAGATAATTGATCACAATTTATTGCAGCTGCAAATACACGCGCCGTACTCGTTTTACCGCATCCTCTTTGACCTGCAAACAAATAAACCGGAAAATAATGGTTTAAAAAAAGACTATTTTTGAGCATGCGGACAGACAAATCCTGACCAACGATCTGATCAAAATTCTTAGATCGCCATTTGCGCGCAAGATTAAGTTGTTGTGTATTCATAGGGCACCCAGCCGCACTAATTATTTTTGTAGATATTTTTTTTACTACAATTCCCTTTTTTCAAGAACTTCATTATGAAAACAGGGAAGCAAGATACAAGATTTGTTACCCCTGCTGCTTCCTTTCGGACCTGACAGATTCTGCAACGTATCTTTATTTGCTTCCCCTATTTTTTAGATTGTCCGCTTTAGTCTTATAAACTACACCGGACAATAGCCAGCCCAAGCGTTGGCGCGAACTGGCGGAGAGAGAGGGATTCGAACCCTCGATGCCTTTTTCAAGACATACACGATTTCCAATCGTGCTCTTTCGACCACTCAGACATC
>CAZPZX010000037.1:0-10281 GCA_964591235.1 uncultured Pseudomonadota bacterium | reverse complement strand
TATTAGATGATATTTTTGATATTCCCCATCCTTTAATTCATGTTATTGAAGAAAAATTTGTCACTACCGGTAAAGAGTTAGAAAACTATTTTTATGCCAATATTGCTTCTGGATTGGAAGGGTTAGTGGTTAAAAGAGTTGATACTCCATACACTCCTGGCAAGCGCAACTTTAACTGGATTAAGTTAAAGCGCCAGGAAGAAGGGCATCTAGAAGATACTATTGATTGCGTAATTTTAGGTTATTATGCCGGTGAAGGTAAGCGCGCGCAATTTGGTATTGGAGCATTCTTGGTCGGCGTTTATAATAAAAAAGATGATCGCTATGAAACAATTGCAAAAATAGGAACCGGTCTGAAAGATGAAGATTGGATTGATTTAAAAAAACGTGCCGATCGGATTAAAGTTGCACAGCAACCCAAAGATGTAATGTGTGTCAAAGAGCTGTATCCCGATGTTTGGATTGATCCAGTGGTCGTTTGCCGCGTGCGTGCAGATGAAATTACGATCTCTCCATTACATTCTGCCGGGCGCACTGAAAGTAAACAAGGATATGCATTGCGATTTCCACGATTTATGGGATATCGTCCGGATAAAAGCGCAACAGAAGCAACTACTATTTCTGAAATCGAGCATTTATACAATGATCAGTTTTTGGCAAAGAAAGGTAAAGAATGAAATTAAAAATAGTTTGTATAATAATTGTTGGCTTGTTTTGTAACATATCATATGCAATGATGCGTCGGGCACCAACAGTACGGGCAAGAGCAAGAATGGTAGCCCCACGTCGTTTCTTTTTTGGTTCATGTGATTTAGAAATTGTCCCTTTTAAAGTAGTTCCTCCAGCACATTTAAAGATAAAAGTAGAGCGTGCATTAGCAAGCATGAATATTGACGATATACGCTCTTTTAAAGAACTTAATGCAGTTATCAAGGAACATGCATTTGATGGTGAAAATGACCAATCGCGAAAGTTACTCAAAGATAAAACACCGGTTGAGCGCAGTCTAATTCTTGATCAAGTCGATATGCTGCGAAAACGTTCATTACTTATTAAAGCAGCAAATATCGGATACCTGACATTTATGGATTTTTTATTGCATCATGGAGCCAATGCAGCGATTGCTGACACTCATGGCGAAACTGCATTAACTATAAATCCGTTACGATTGACACCGGAAATTGTAGAACAATTATTGGATAAGGGAGCATCTTGCACTGCTCAAGATAATTTAAAGAGAAATGTACTTCATTATCTTGCTATGAATCCCGAAGGTTTTCCTCTTCATAAGGTGTCATCATCAGGTGAAAATTATGCAGTCTTTCATGAAACCAATGGAAAAGTAGCGCGTAGATTAATTCCGGAAGGTTCAAATATGTATGCATTAGATGTATATAATAAAACTCCAATTGATATTGCATTAGAAACAGAGCACATTGAGGTTCTTAAAGCATTTATTGATTGTGGTGCCAACGCAGAAGCTATTCTTGCAAAAGCAAGTCCAAAAATACTGATGGATTTAGAGCAGCATTGCGCGAAATATTAATTTTTAAAACAAAGAAAGGCAGCCCTTAAAGCTGCCTTTCTTGTTTTACAAGAATATTATTTATTGCAAACAGTGCGAATTGCTTTTGCAACACCGCAACGAGCAAGTTCGTGACGTGCAAAGTTGTAGATTTTTCCAGAGGTAATTGAATCTGGTAATAAGCCTTCAAGGTTAGTTTGAGCTAACACCCATAATGCTAATGTAGCTAATTTTTCGCTTACATATGTTTTTGCTGCATCGTTTAATACATCGCCGCTTGCTTTCTTTGCAAGTAAATCTTGCGCAACAACGTATAATACATGTAATGCTTCGTCATTATTGACAACTGAAACTGAACCCGCTGAAGGTAAATCAACTTCTAGATTTAATGCGCCGTGAGTCAGATGTGCATCAACACGGTCAATAACAACTTCTCTTTTGATAATATTGCTTAATGGACATCCATTTATATCAGGTAATCTTTCGCTCAAGAGCCAGATTACTGCAGCTTCCGCATCACCTGATTTTAGATTAATATCTCTTAAGCAATCACTATCGGTTTTCGTATGTGTGAATGCAGGTAATGCTGAAAATAATAATGCAATCGCTAGTGTGTAACGTGAATTCATGTAAATATCTCCTTTAGAAAATTGAATTACAAAACACTGCAGACATCTTAGTACTAAAATAACGCAATTGTCAAAAATAAATTTTTATTTTCTTATATGTGCATTAAATACCGAAGATATTTTTTCTACTATTATACAGAATTGTGCCAGCTATTTTTATTATACACTTGATAAGCAGCCCAGGAGTTGTAGAAAATTTATCTACAAAATTATAGAAATCAAAGAAACTGCAAGATGTAGTGGCTGCGTTACCAATAATAGACCCGCAGCATATCCAAGATTTGTAATGATTATGCCGGGTATTCTAAAATTTATTTTTCTTTTCACATTATCCTTACAATTACTTACTAAATTATAATGAAGCGTATATTTTTAAAAATAAATTTAAATATATTGATTTTCAATAAATATTTGTTAATATTCAATGTATAATTATTGAAAATAATAATCTATAAGGAGTCTTTAACATGAATACATTTTCTTTAATTTTAACATGGATTAAGCGAGTTGGCGTCTATATATTGATTCCGATCGTTTTAATGATGCGTTTGTTGTCATGGGGTAAAATTAATGCTAATAAATTCTGTTTGGCTTATGATCAGCTGCAAACTGCTCAAAATCGTGTTGTCAGCGATGTTATGTCTTTATCTTTTGGGGTTAAATTATTATTTTTTATTCTTGAAAGTCTGTCCACACTCTGTCTGCTGCTTGCTCTCTGGTATTTTTTTCGGATTATTGAATTATATAAAAAAGGATTTTTGTTCACTAAAGAAATAGTTATTCTTCTTAAAAAAATCAACATAATCATTATAGCCTGGTCTATTTACCAGCTCTTTTTTGATACTATTTCCAGCTTATTAATCTCATTATTTAAACCTGCCGGACAACGCTACATCTCATTTTCAATCTGTTCTGATGATATTGTTCATCTATTTATTGTGCTCATTCTTTTATTGCTTTTGCAGTTGATTCAAGAAGCACTAAAAATCAAAACAGAACAAGATTTAGTGGTGTAACATGAGAATAATAGTACGTCTTGATGAAATAATGGCGCGACGCAAAATTCGATTAAACGAACTTGCGCAAATGGTTGGTATTACTGAAGCAAATCTTTCAATATTAAAAAATGACAAAGCAAAAGCAATAAGGTTCTCAACGCTATCGGCCTTGTGTAAAGCGCTTGATTGCCAACCCAAAGATTTACTTGAGTTTGTTGAAAAATAAAAATAATTAGTGGTTAGTCATTACTCAAGTTGTAAAAGAATTTTGCTTCATCAGCCGGATCTTCTGCATCGATGATGCTTTTGCCAACTACGATACCATCGGGCTTAATATTTAAAATATTAAATACCGTAGTGCGATTGATTTTTGCAGAAACAAAGATGGGAAGGGTGGTATTTCCACGTACCATTTCCCATTTATCGAGTAAAATTAATGCATCTTTTTCATCATATGCTTGGTGAAACAGCAATGCATCAGCACCCAGATTCTTAGCATCCATAGCAGATTGGCCCATTGATGAAGAATCAACTAAATCAAGCATAACCTTTACATTAAGTTGATGTGCCATCGTGGAAGCAGAGTGAATAACTTCTTTGCCTGTTCCTGCCATTACCGTAATCCAGTCAGCGCCGGCATGAGCCATGGTAGCAACGGCTTCCTTACCCCGATCGATAATTTTTGTATCAGCTAGTAATGTTTTTTTAGGAAATTCTTGGCGAAAGCGTTCAATAGCTGCAATCCCATATTTATAAATTAATAAAGTGCCAACTTCCAGAATATCGCTTTGCTCTGCAACTTTGTGGGCAATTTTAATCGCCTCATCTAGATCAGTGATATCAAACGCAATTTGAAGTTTCATCTTAATCTTTCCTTTTAAGATATGCTAATTGGGTTAGTATATTTGAGCAAAGCATTCAAGATGCTATAATGTAGTATATTTAATGTATTTTGCATTAATATGTCAAATGTCTGCTGTAACGCGTTTTATCTTTCTTAAATATCGGAAGAATTCCACCAAAATAATGGCTTAAGTTCACTACATATAATGCATTTTCTGTTAAGTTAATACCATGTTTTATGTAAACGTCGGGCAAAAGCAAATGGGGCGTTTCTTTAGCCATTTCAATCCCCAGTGGTACATATATATATTTAGGATCCGAAAAAATAACTATAGATTCTAAAGGAATTATATTGTTTGCAGGCGCGGGTTCTTGGGTAATATCCCAATAGAGTGTTTGCGCCGAGTTATCCCATTTTTGTTCCATCTTATATGCCTTTACCGGGACTCCCTCTTGTAACTCCCAATGATCTATGGTGTTGCCAGAGCGGACGATCGGTGTCAGTTCTTGCGTTACTAATAGATGAATGAGTGGTTTATCATGGCGCCATGGAAATGAAATCTCACCGGTAAGATCTGAGGCGGTTAAGTACCCGCCGTAGGTTGCAAAAATACCTGAGATTGTTGAAGGTGCTAATCGTTTTGTTTGATAGCGTGCTAACTTTGCCGGTTGATGGATTTTAGCGATAAATTTTTGAGCTTGAACCATTGGCTGTATAACCGGATACTGTTTTAAAAATAAGGTAATCAATTGTTCTGCTAAGAGACTGTGAATATGAAAAAAAAGTGCTAAAATAAATAAAAAACGCACAAAACTTGTTTTCATAGTGTTCTCTTATGGTAAGAGGTTATTATTGAAAACAACTTAACAAAAACTAAAAATTAAAATCTATGGTTTTGGAGTATCAACGGTGATTTCACCTACCTCAGATGTGCAAACGCTTGCTATGTGGCGCAATTTTGTATCCGAATACAAATTGTCTTCAGTGCAATCTGAGCAGTTTGCAACATATTTAAAATTGCTACAGCAGCATAATGAATTAATTAATCTTACGTCAATCACCGATACTGATAATATTATCGCCAGTCATTTTCAAGATTCATTAGCAATAAGTAAATTTATAGATTTTAACAAACTCACTATGATTTCAGATGTGGGTACCGGTGGTGGATTTCCGGGAATTCCCCTTAAAATTGTATTTCCTCATTTAAAAGTAATTTTAATTGAAGTAACTAAAAAAAAGATCGAATTCCTCAATCATGTAATTGATACTCTTCAACTTGAAGATATTCAAGTCCAAGATATTGACTGGCGTACCTTCATTCGCAAGACTGATTATCCGGTAGATTTATTTGTTTCACGGGCCTCATTACACACTGATGAATTAATGCGTATGTTTAAGCAAAACTGTGTTTACAAAACACGGCAACTGGTCTATTGGGCATCTAAAGAATGGCAATTAAGAGCGGTTGAGAAGCCTTATTTTGTTAAAGAAGTTTCCTATTCAATCAAGCAAAAGATGCGACGATTTATATTTTTTGCGTACCCATCAGAGTAATTGATCATAAGTTACATTATCGTTTACATTTATTTTTTAATGGTTTATATCTGGCGGCAGAAGGTAACCTTCAAAATATTTTGAAATTCAGTGAGGATTGTATGAAACAAGGATTATGGGCAAGCTATTTTGCCGGTATTACTGACAGGCAACATGGAGAAAGTTACTCACGAATTTTGCGCTACTTTTTCCCGGAATTTATAACGTCATTGGTCATATTTGCCCTGCCTTTTTGGGTCGATTCATTTTTTATAAGTCTGCTCAAATCAACCCCGGCATATGCGACGCTCGGTACTACCAATAATACGCTCCACTTCTTATTTAAAATAGCTGAAGCTTTTTCTATCGGTACCGTCATTTTAGTCGGTAATTTTAATGGTTTGGCAGAATATAAGAAAGCTGGGCGTGTATTTAAGGATGCATTTTGGATTACTATCGGATTTGGTGCCTTATTTGCAGCCGGTTTATATTTTACAGCAGAGATCACTTTGCAATGGCTTGATGCATCTGCCGATATTATTAAATTAGCTATTCCATTCTGGCAATTAAGAGCGCTTGGTATATTCTTTACGTTCTTTTATTTGGCCTTTATTGGTTTTTTGCGGGGCATTAAAAATACCCGAACACCCATGTATATTTTTGTCATAGGTGCGATCACCTTTGTATTTTTAGATTTCGGACTTATCTTTGGCGCATTTGGCTTACCACATCTTGGATTTAATGGCTCGGCATGGGCATCGGTTATTCAAAGTATTGTCATGTCAATTGCAGCCATTGCCTTTGTTTTACTCAATAAAAATTACCGGCATTATGGAATTGAGCTTTTTACTGGTCTCAATTTTACGTATGTAAAAGAACTGTTAGTAATAATTTGGCCGGTTGCTATTGATAAAGCAACCTTAGCATTCGCATATATCTGGCTTAACAAAACAATTAACATTATGGGTACCTGCTCAACAGCTAGTTTTTGTGCCGTTAAAGATTTAGAACGATTTGCGTTTTTACCCGCTATTGCTTTTGCTCAAATCATTACTTTTTTAGTGAGCAACGATTTAGGGCGGCATAATTGGGTTGGCATTAAAAGTAATATTAAAAAAGTTATGTTCATGGCATCGCTGATGGTCTTTTCAATATTAGCTATATTTTCAGTCTATCCGACGCAACTTATGAAGATTTTTGACAAAACCGGAGATTTTACTCAACTAACGACACAAATCTTTCCTATTTTGAGCGTGCTGGTATTCTTCGATCTGATTCAATTAATACTTTCAGGCGCTTTGCGGGGAGCGGGTGATGTCAAAACCGTTATGTGGACCCGTTTAGTGGTATGCCTGCTCTATTTTATACCCGTTTCAAGTTATTTGGCGAGCTTGCCTATTAGCGACCCAAAGATAAAATTCTTACTTATTTATGGCTCATTTTATGTCGGAAACGGCTTAATGAGTATTGTTTACATAAATCGTTTGCGTGGATCAAAGTGGAAATCGCATACGTTATAGTGCGTGCCATAAGTAGAGCATTAGCCATTTTTATTACTTTCTGATATAGTAAAAGTTTATAAAAAGTCTCGGTTTGCACGTCTTAAGAGCAAACTCATTTTTGATAGACATCGCATGCATTGTTACAAAATTACTTCGCGCCTGCCTGCAGGGTGAGTGTATCAATTGATTAGTGCGAATAAAGATAGGAATAACAATGGCACTTATTAGCAAAGAAGAAGTACTAAAAATTGCGCACATGTCGCGTATATCCATTCGTGAAGAAGAAATTGAACCTCTTATTAAGCATTTAGAAGCGGTGTTAGCATACGCTGCACGCGTCAGTGAAGTTGCTGAAACGGTTCAAGGTTCATTGCCACAGAATGTAAATGTATTCCGAGAAGATAAAGCAATTCCATTTGATGCCCAGAAAATTAAAGCTCAAGGTCCAGATGTTGAAGCTGATTATTTTGTGGTACCTGCAATTTTAGAACATGAATAAGGGCATTTGTATGAACACTAATCTTTCCTTTGCATCTATTAAAGAATTACGTTCCAAACTTGATAAAAAAGAGATTACTGCTGATCAATTACTTGATCATTGCATCCAACGCTTTGCGCAAAAAGATGGCAATTTAGGATCGTCACTTGAGATTTTTGATAAAGCGTCAGTACTTAAAGCAAGTAAGAATAGCGGTATTTTGGCCGGCATTCCCGGACTATTAAAAGATAATATTGCCCAAGAAAATAGAGCATTAACCTGTGCATCAAAAGTATTGCAAGGTCTTGAATCTACTTTTGATGCAACTGCATCGGTACGACTAAAAGATGAAGGAGCATTATTGCTTGGTCGTGCTAATTGCGACGAATTTGCAATGGGTAGCTCAACCGAAACCTCGGCATATCAAAAAACAAAAAATCCTTGGGATGATTCACGTGTGCCCGGTGGATCCAGCGGGGGTTCTGCTGCAGCTGTTGCTGCAGGTTTAGTGCCCTGGGCATTGGGTTCTGAAACCGGTGGTTCAGTTCGTCAACCGGCATCGTTTTGTAATATCGTTGGTAGCAAACCGACCTATGGGTTAATTCCCCGCTATGGGTTAGTGGCTTATGCATCTTCACTTGATCAAATTGGTGTATTTACCCGTACGGTGTATGACAATGCTTTAGTTATGTCTGCAATCGCTGGGCACGATCCTAAAGATTCAACGAGTTTGAAGGTTGAAAAGAAAGATTATACCCGCAGTTTAGATGGCAAGTTACCTGAAAACCTAACGATCGGCGTTGTTGAAAATGCCCTCTATGCGCAGGGCATGGACCCGGAAGTTATTAAGCGTATTGAAGATGCAATTAAAGTTTATGAATCTATGGGCGCTAAAATTAAAAAAGTAAAAATGCCCGTGCTTGATTACTCAGCAGCCGTTTACTTTATTGTTAGTCGTGCTGAAGCAGCATCTAATTTAGCGCGCTTTGATGGCGTGCGCTATGGATTGCGTTCAAAAAATGCAAAAACGTTAGAGCAAATGTATTGTGAAACGCGCCATGATGGGTTTGGTCCGGAAGTGCGCAGCCGTATCATGATTGGTAACTATGTGTTATCTGCGGGCCATGCTGATGCCTTTATTAAAAAAGCAAAAATAGTACAAAGTATGATGCGTCAATCATTTACCGATATGTATAAAGAGGTTGACTTGCTTATCATGCCAACATCACCAACCACCGCATTTAAGTTCGGTGCATTTGATGTTGATAAATTCCAAATGGATCTGCAAGATTATTTTACCTGCGCGGTAAACTTAGTCGGAAACGCAGCGATTTCAATCCCGGGTGGGTTTATTAATGATCTGCCAATCGGCTATCAGTTAATTGCTCCCCATTTAGGTGAAGAGCTGATGTTTAAAGTTGCGCATGCTTATGAGCAAAAAACTGATTGGCATAAGATGTCTCCAAAAGGCTATTAAAATAAAAAAAGGCACTCAAGCGAGTGCCTTTTTTTATGAGTTATTTGCCGGGAATAAGTAATGTTATTCTTTCGTCAGCAGAGTCACTTATTTGACCCCAAATAGTCACATCAATATATGCTTGCTTGCCATTTAGCTGTACTAAGTATGTCCAATAGGTTACTGACATGCCAACACTCGCCCAGCGAGAATGATAAGGAACATAAGGAAGTAAACGGTGATAAAAATCTTTGTGGGTGATTCGGGTATATTCTTGAGATGGGTTATGCGAAATTTTACCATCATTTATTCTATGGAGTAATTCCAGCAAGGGGTCAATATTAGTATTGGCAGTGTTGAATGCCGTTGTTACTAACTGTTCAAAGACTTGTGGGCTCATGCGTACATTAAATTTTGTATCATCAAGCTGATACTCTGGATTAGGATAGGTAAAGCGTTTATCAAAGTTGTAAACCACAGCATTTTCATTACAAGCACTATCTGCTATTAAAGCGGGAGCTGCCGTTAATGCTAAAAGAGAGAATAAAATAACCTTCATTTGTAATTCCTCTAAATTTAGGGATTAATGAGATACTATAATAATACTAAATATCCAAAAACAAGCAATGTTAATTTTCTATTTGTAACTCTTCAATTGGCGAAAATGATCGGTTTTTTAGTGTCGACAGGTTTGTAGATTACAATCTGAAAATCTGTTATGTTAAGCTGCGGTTAATTTTTGTCATTCTACAACAGCACAAAGGTATGTAATGAAGCCTTATTTGATGGTGTTACTATTTTCAATCAGTTCGCTTGCAGGAAATCCATTCCATTATTGTTATGCGCCGTTTTTGGGGCTTGATGATGCTAATGAGTATTACATTCAGCTCATTGATCAAGCAGCACAGGATTTTGGCTATCACAAAAAAATACCGGTTAAGCAAATGAATACGATGCTTACCCGTGTGGGCCGATCAGAATTATATTCATTCACTATGTTGGGTATTTGGCTTAATCAACCACTTTTGGACCAATGTGATGAGTGCGTTCGTAATTGGATGCTGTATCATGAAGTGGCTCATTATCTTGAGTGTCATCATCTGAAAGTGCTTGGTCTTTTAGCATTAGTTGGTCCGTTTATTGGTATGAATTATTCATATGTTAATAATCGATGGGGAAAATTGATGGGAGCAGTTTCTTCAGGATTATGCAGTTATCGATTGTATAATTATGTGCTTAAACCGTATGTAAAAGCACAAGAAAAAGATGCAGATCTTATGGTTTTAAGATTATGGCATGCACTCAAAAAAGAC
>CAZPZX010000036.1:0-10429 GCA_964591235.1 uncultured Pseudomonadota bacterium | reverse complement strand
TTTGGTCGTTTCTTCCCATTGTTGTTGACGTAAAGTATATTCTTTATGAAATTTAGATTCAGTATTTACTATAATACGATGGGGGATACTATTTTTTGTTAATATTTCTTGCGCGAGTGCAACACTATTATCGGTACTTCCATCATCTATAATTACTGCATCATCAATATAATGAGCCACTTCTTCAAGGCACTCTCGAAGTTTTCTACCAGCTTCGTTTTTCATAATCATAGAGAGAGTTACTCTTGGTTTGCAATCGATTGTTACATTCAAAAGAATAAGGATAGCTACTACGATTTTAGTTGTTTTCATTAAATTCCTTATATTTGATAAACGCCGTTACGGCAGTTTTCTTTAAATTGGTTTACACCCGCCAAGTCGCTTTCGCGATAAATGTGGTAAGCAGGGTAATGAGTATCGACGCACATTTGTAAATCCAAAGCTGCAGCACGAATACAAAAGTGTCGATCTTCTCCCCAAAAGGTTAGATTTTTGAGTTTTTTAAAGCGCACACCTTTCTCTAAGGCGTGTTTGCTAATCAAAGTACACGCACCCAAGCCGCCCACCTCATAAACCCCCGGAATTAACAGAGTGCTAATAAATTCACTATGACGCAGATGGACATCGTCGTTAGTTAACGTTTCTCCACACCCAACTTCATATTGTGTATAAGTATCATAGAGCCACACTTGGGGTGATTTGCGATGTCCGGGTTGCCAATGAGTCCAGAATATTTCAGAAACTATATCTTTATTGTCATTTATCAACTGCTCGATCGTGTTGGGATGTAATACAATATCTGAGTCGATTAAAAATACATAATCGTAGGATTGAGTTAAAGCTACATCGAAAATTGAATCTTTGAAAGCAGCAACTTTCCAAATAATACTTTCGTTCCAGTAGTGAGTTTGTTCATTACAAATATAAACATCTTGAGCAGCTGGAGCTTTTAGAACAGTTGTATTATGGGTGTGTCTTGATTGAAAATCGATGAGTAAATTGGTTGATTGTAGGTCGGTATTATCATCAATAAAATAGAAAGAAGGAATAAAATTGGTAGTAGATAACTCTTCTAATGATTTTAAAAATTCATATAATATTGCAGGTTTTTGTCGTACCGGTGCACCTATTAGCACTCTCTTTTTTTCGATTGATTCCTCTGCATAAACTGTAGAATAAATCGATTGCAGTAATAAAATATAAACAATTAGTTTCTTCATTAAAAATCCTTTTACTTATGCATAAAATGCGTGTTTGATAATCGATGCAATTTGTCTGCCGGCAGTGCCAATTCCATAAAGATTGTTTGCAGATCGGTGTTGATTGTTTTCTAAGAGATTATTGATAAGAGATCTGATCTGCTCTTCATCAGTGCCGGCTAAATATGAACAACCTGCTTTTACTCCTTCCATTCGATCAGTTTCATTCCGTAAAACAATAACTTGTTTACCTAAGCTATTGGCTTCTTCTTGAATCCCTCCTGAATCGGTGGCTATAAAATTACTATGTTCAAGGACATATACAAGATCAGCATAAGAAAGAGGGCTCGTAACAAAAATATCGGAGCAAGAACGTAGTTGTGTTTGTTCTACCGCTTCTTTTACGCAGGGATTAGGATGCATAGGATAAATAATAAATAGTTCAGGGTGATCGGCTAATGCTTGTTTAATGGCATTGAATATATGATGCAACCCGCCATTAAATGATTCTCTGCGATGTGCGGTCAGCAGCATAATCTTTCTTCCAATTTTTTGTTGCTCACGTACGAGTTGCACAAGCTCCGAACTAACCGCTAATTCATGATTATGAATTTTGTTTTGGATCAAATGGAGGGCATCTACCACGGTATTACCCGTATTGTATACATTAATATTGATATCTTCTTGCCTTAGATTTGCTAATGCATCCGCGGTCGGGGCAAAATGATAAGTTGCTAATGAACCGATAAGACGTCGGTTAATCTCTTCAGGGAATGGGCCATATTTATTTCCCGTGCGTAATCCAGCCTCAACATGTCCCACCGGAATTTTTAGATAAAAACTTGCTAATGCTGCTGCCATAGCGGATGTCGTATCTCCTTGCACCAAGACCATACATGGGTCATATTCTGATAGTACCTCTTTCATCTTGGCTAGTACTGCAGTAGTAATGTGAAACAGATCTTGTCCCGGTTTCATGATATTAAGACGAATATCAGGCTCGACATGAAAGAGCGTGAAAATATCTTCTAGTATTTCCGTATGTTGGCCAGTTGAACAGAGTATCGTAGGAATATGTAACTCTTTAAGTGCAAGATACACGGGAATCATTTTAATACCTTCCGGACGCGTGCCAATCACTAAAACAACCGGTTTATTCGCTTGGGTATACGTAAAATGAATATTCAAGAGTGATATGATCGAAAGCAAAACTATGCGAAAAATATGATTCATACTACGTTTTCCTTATTTTACTGCTTCAAAAATATTAGAGTGAGTATAGTAAAGAAGCAAAAAACTTTGAAGTAGCTTTCTTGATGAATCTATATTATTTTTTTAAAAAATTTTTGTGAATTTTATCTAAATTTAATAAGAGAGTGTAAATGTAGAATTGCTTATGAGTTATTTAAATCCCTATTTAACAAGCACTCAAAAAAAGTATTGTTAAATTTATAATATGTAAACAATCACAATAAATTATAAACTGAACAAAACAGCATTCATAATGTACTTTTTTCAAAAATCGAGAAAGCAAATGAAAAAACAATTCTTATTTTACTGTTTACTAATTACAGGTTATATATGTGCCGATATGAATTTAAAAAAGCATGAACAGTGGTGGGAAGTAAAATGTAAAGAGGGAGACAGATTTAATCAATTTGCTGAATGGATTGGTGGGCCTCAAGAGCTTTCAAGAATTGCAATACGTAAACACATACATAATCAAAATTATCATTCTATATTAGATATTCCTTGTGGATTATGTATAGATTACATGCCCTTAACAGAGGAAATAGAGAATCTTAGCTATATTGGTATAGATATTACTCAATCATTTGTTTCAAGAGCTCAATCATTAGGTATTTCTGTGATAAATGGCAGAATTCAAGAAATTCCATTTCCAGATTCATCTTTTGAAGTAACCTATTCTCGTCACATTTTGGAACATCTTGATTCATATGAAACGGCCTTAAGAGAGTTAATACGTGTAGCACAAAAAGAAGTTTTGGTAGTTTTCTTTATTATTCCTATTGAGAATGATGAGGATATTATAATAACTGGTCCTGTAGATGGGTATCCAATCTATCATAATCGATATAGCAGAAAAAAAATCGAATATTTTTTAAGCTCAATTTCAAAAGTTAAATCATTTAGTTGGCAATCGGTAGCCAATACATCTGAAACGATACTGCATATTTTTGTTTAATCGATTTCAATCTCTAAATGTTTTAGAAAGCTATATAATAAGCGCGTTTTATTGGTATGATATTCAGCTGATTCACAGTTCCAATTACTTCCTGCCCGATAATGAAGAAACGTATTTTTTAAATAGATTTCAGAAATACTATTACGTGATAATTGGGATAAATATATTAGCGGATTACTAAATTCTAATAAGTGCATGTAAGGAATTTGGTGATTGCAAATTGGAGTTGCTTTTGATTTGCATTGATTACAGGTTAATTCGCTAACATAAACAATATTGTCAAACCATTTTACGCGCACATTAGGATTATTTTTTAGATAAAAGTGAGTAAAACCTCCCGAATCTGTATTGGTATTTCCAATAAAACCTAACCCGAAATTAATAGTATTTTTATTAGGCATCGTTGCCATATTTAGAAATGTAAGTCCTATCCATAAATAATTAACTGAATCTCTTGATTGCCATTGACCAGCTATGTCATGGTCCTTCATATAATCTTTAATACTAAATTTACGAACAAGAAATAGATCAGAATCAAATAATGCAACTATATCATCATGGTAAAAACCGATGGTCTTTAGTGAATAATTTACCACGTCACAGTTTCTAACTGATGCGTTGTACTCTAATGGGTGAATGTCTTGCGGGATCCGTATGCAGCGTATTTCATATTTTGCACAGACTTGTTCTATTTGAATGCATAACTGTTGGTCTATAGCGTCATTGAATACGATAAATTCGTATTCGTCTAAAAGAAATTTTTTAAATGTTTTATAATGAATTTCTATAAAATCTGGTCTGTTGAATGCATAAGTGAAAATCAGTACTTTGCCTGATAGATTGCAACTTCCAATGAAAAAAAACACAAACAAAAGAGTAATTATTCTCATTAACTTTCCTTTTTAGTGAAGATGTTAGCATTATCGTAATATTTTGATAATTTCTTCTGCGTAAATATTGCATAAACTGTATGCTAAGGCAATCATAAAAAAGGATGTATATGAAAAAAATATTTGTACTTTTATTCTCAATTACAGGCTTATCTGTTGCCTCTGAGTTGGATAATTTAGCGCGGCAATATTATGCTGATAAATCGTCTGATTGGCATAATTATGTAGTTGTTTATGAAAAATATTTTTCTCCTCTTAAGAATAAGCCAATAAAATTCTTAGAAATCGGATTAGCTATGGGTTATTCGGCCAAGATGTGGCGTGATTATTTTACTTATGCAGATTTGCATTTTATTGAAAATCAGCAACATTTTATTGATATTTATCAGGCAACTAATCCAGTAAAATCTCGTTGTTATCTATTGGATCAAGCAAATGAATTTGATCTTCTTAAATTTGTTGATGAGTCTGGCGGTAATTTTGATATTATTTTAGATGATGGGGGACATCAAATGGATCAACAGATTACCAGTTTTAGAATTCTTTTCCCAACGGTAAAAAGTGGTGGAATGTATATCATTGAAGATTTAGCAACTTCTTATACGGCATCAGGACATTATTGCACAGAAAGTAAGCCCGGAACTACGGTTTGCTTTTTAAAAGTATTAGTTGATGAAATAAATTCATTTGGCAGTAAACCAGTAGGATTGCCTTATTTCTGTGCAAATTATGCTAAATATAATGATTTAAATTATTATCAGGAAAATATAGAATCAATGCATTTTTACAATGGTACGGTAATTATATTCAAACGCTAATCTTTAAATATAATACAAAGACTGCAATAAAAATGTATGGCAGAAATTGATTCTTGATAGAGACTAAGTCCCTGCAATAATTTTATATTATTACTACGATTAGCTGTTTGTGTTCGAGCTCCAGAATAATTGAGATCATCAACAAGATTCTGTAAAAAACGAATTGTTGAATGTATGTTTGCTTGAGGATTGTTATAATCACCTGCTGATCCATAATCATTCCAATAAGAGGTGTGTAAATCTTCTATGATATACATACCTCCTTTTTTTAATCGTGGAAAAAGTGTTTTGAAGGAAGTAATTTGATGTTCCATTTGATGTGATCCGTCATCGATGATTATATCAAAATCCTGCGATATTAATTTGAGCCATTGAGTAAGTGCTACCGCATTCGCTTGGTTTACTAAACTAAGTATACATCGATGACTAAGATCATTAATGTAGTTTAAACAGTCGGGGTTTATATCAATAAAATAAAGTTTAGAATCCATACTTTTAAAGTACTCATCCCACATGTGAGCAGAAAAGCCTCCAGCAAAGCCAATTTCTAAAAAATTGATAGGTTTGTCTTTTAAGGAATCAAAATATTTTTCATAAATTGGAGTATAATTATGAATAGCAGAGCTTTTATCTGTGCCATATTTGATCGCCAATGAATCTAGATAAGCTCCGTTTGCAACGCAAAACATTAATAAAAGACATAGTAAAAGTTTCATTTTTATCCTCGAATATCACTAACTTTTGAGTATTTAAAACATAAACCTGTTTTGTCCAAAGAACCTTCATGTGACCACCAACCTAAAAAGTGTTTCCATGAATACATCCAGCAATTTTCTAAAATGTGACTCATGTAAAAATTATCATGGCGATATAAGCTCATGCTAATATTATTTGCACATGACCAAACTGAATCTGCAGTAGAAAAATTCCACATACAGAGGTCATTTTCAAGTTCTAATAGTGGCAGGCGTTTAGATGGCTGTAGATCTGACTGATCTTGAGAATATTCTTTTGCTAATTGTAGACAAAAACAATAGGCGCCATATTCTTCCATGGCTTTAATACAACTATTAATATTGATCGGATGAGAAATAACTGAGTCTGGTTTTGCAAAAATTACATAGTGTGTTTTTATCAGTTTGTTATAAACCATGCTCAAGACAGATTTGAATGACTCTCGATTTTGGTCAATAGCTATACATTCAACTTCGGGATATTGTTGTCTAATTTGGTTATATTCATTAATAAATGCTGTATTTTCTATAAATAAAACATAAATATGAGCTAATCCGGCTGCATACTTTTTTAGCGTTGATAACATTTTGCATACGAGATACGGCTCAGTTTCTTCTGCAAATAAAATCATATCGGCTTTTTGTCCGTCTAAATTTTCTAAAAATTTACTCTCGGGTTTGTCTAAACGAGTATAGCGTTTTTTTGCGCAAATAATTTGAGAGAGATGGGCTTGAAGTTGTCGGCTGATCTTGTGATCATTTATTGCATTGGCGCTATTGTATACATACATAATCTGATTTTCAAAACAATAATGGCGTTCACCCGCCATCTCAATCATTGGAAGCATCATAGCATAGTCCCAAGACATTTTATAAAATTCTCCATTATAAAGGAGATCTTCGGGTTTTATTGATTTAAAAAGCCATGCGTAAAAAGTGCGTAAATGGGAAGACAGATGAGGATATTCTCGAAAGCTATTATTTGTCACAATATCTGATGGTATAGGAGTGCACCAACCTTTGGTGTTATTAGGGTACTCAATAAATTGACCATACGTTAGCCATACATCGCGGTTAGAATAAATATGATTAAGCCTTTTAAGAACTTCCGGATCTGGTAAAGCGTCGTCTCCATCTACCGTAGCAATTATAGCATCATGAGGGCAGCTATGTATCATGGTATACAAATTATGCAGCGCTCCTCTGCGTTCTTTGTTTCTTATTAACCTAACCTTATCTCCAAGCTGATTAGTTTTTATAAAATGCTCAAGTGCATCTCCGGTCCCATCGGTGGAGCAATCATCGGTAATTATGATGCGATAATTACTATAATTTTGATTCAACAATGATGTTAGGTTCCATTCCCACCATTCTTTATTGTTGTATGAGGGAGTTACAATAATAATTAATTTTTCCTCTTGAGTTTCGCGTGGTATAAACCTAATAACATTATTAGAGGGTGAATGTGCCGATTTGTTAGCTATTTTATCAATAGGTTTAAGATCAATCTTTAAACCTTTATTAAAGAGTTCTAACAAGTCTTGAGTAGAATAGGAATTCTGACAATTATTAGGGCACTCGTTTTGTACCATATTAAGAGGGAAATTAACGATTTTAGATGATTCATAACACAAGCCTGTTTTAGCATAATCAACAGACCGCATCAGTTGTGATTCCAAGCTATTAGGTGAAGAGAAATCAGCAAAAAATATGATTTCTATCAGATCGCTTAAACGATACATCGTACAATCAAGATTATGAGGATAGTTCCAATCGTATATACCTTGATTGAACTGCCAACTGTACATAGATGACCCAACATTTTTGAGTGGAGGCAGGGGTTGAACTTGCCCCATGGCATAGCAATAATCAAGATTTTTTCCCAGGCGTAAAAAAAATCCATACCCATTATGTTTTTCTAAAGCTGCAGCGCATTCATGAAGATCAATAAAATCTTTTATTATAATATCATCAACGCCAAAGAGCAGGTATGGTTGAGGAGATTCTAAAAGGCATTTGCACGTTATTTCTTTAAGATCATTATAGGGTGCAGATTGAGCTAAAAAGGTAACTTTTTTGAATGAGGCTTGAACTGTCTCATATGCTTTTTGATACTCAGAATTGCTGGTTCTATAAATAACATAAATGCTATCAAGACCTGATACATAATGATCAACTGACTCTAAAAAAGCATATAACTGCATCGGCCTATCATATGAATAAACAATAAGATTGGTATTATTTGAGGTCGGATTAGCTGAGCTTAATACAGGAGCACTATTTACTATCAGAATGAGAAAATAAATGATCCACCGATAAAATTGTTTCATGATGTCTCTTTTTTTATTTAATCCCGATTATTTCATAAGAAATTCTATCACCTAATATCAGATGCATTGGTTGGCATATTGATGTTGTACAATATGTTTTTACAGCATTGATCAATACCGGATGAGATACAAAATTAAGATTGCCCCATCCATCGATTTGGCCAGTAATATAAACCATTTGAGCATCAAAAAAATTTTTATTTACCGCCATTTCTTGTATATATTGGGTCGATTCACTTATTGCAAACGTTGAAATAAACAGATCAGTTTTTATGTTTAATTCTTCAACTAAATGTACCGGGATTAAATGAAGAGCATTTTCTTCAAACTCAGCAGGTATCTCACTATGTAATATGATTTTTGTGTTCGGCATAGAGCTGCTTAAAAATAAAAGCTGTAGTGCTAAAATTTCAGGCAAATCAATCAGGAAGACGGTTGCATTGGGAACAATAGATTTAAATATGTGTGCTAGATTTCCGTATCCAGCACCAAATTCAGTAATTATTTTGAGTGGTAAATTCTTTTTATGCTCGAGTACTTTTGCAGCATAAAAAAGATGTCCTAATGTGTTACTTGAGCAATTAAATTGATAGCAGTCTCTATCTAAAAGCCCGAAGTTGCTTTCCCTGAATTTTGATAATTGCTCTCTAGTTGTTTGGCTAATACAATGTTCTAAATAACAGATTTCATATGATTGAGCAGGTCCCATTCCACGACGAACCATATTATAGCCAATGTCCCAGTGACCTAAAAAATTCCTTTCGGGTGCCCCGAGTATAAAATTTTTTATTTCTTCTTTTGTAGCTTGCCAGTAGGGATGTACATATTTTTTTTCTTTTTCTTGAAGAGCGTTTTTTGAAAGAGCATCAGATAGTTTTTTATACTCCTCTTGCATGTGTTGCCACTGATAATGAAAGGACGCTGTGTTTGCCTGACATTTAATCAATATGAGGAGAAAGCTGGCCATTACCATTTTTTTTGTGTTCATTTTTTTACTCTACTTTTTTTAAAAATCTATGGCTAAAGGATTACTAATTTTCTTTTTAATTGTCTAGATCGAATCGTGATAGACGTAATTACATAAGCTTGTTGTATATTGGCTCAAGTTAGGATATTTTAGCTTTAATTTTAATTAAGATAAGCAAGAGTAGGTCAAAGTTATGAAGCATGCATGGTATGTAAAAATTAAAACCAGTCTTTTATTCGTTCTCCTGGGATCATTTTGTTTAAGTCTTTCTATGCCCAGCGCCGTTACATACACGTTTAGCGGAGGTAGATTTGGTGATAATCTCCTTTCTTATTGTCACGCTAAATGGATATCTTATAAATATAATATTCCGCTTCTCTATAAATCATTTGAATATTCTGATCAGTTAGTCTTACATTTTAATGAAATTCCGTATCACAGTGATTTGGAGACTGAATTTCAAGAAATAGTTACCTATTCTAAAGATACTTGCGTTCAACCGGAAAACGGTTGTTTATATGTTGTTCCTTTTTTTCCAGAGTCGATTTTTAATCGATACGATCAAGATTATCCCTATCTCTTTGATGTAGATTGGGAAGATGATGGATTTAAATCAATTTTACAGGCGATGATTTGTCCCATCAATACTGGAATAATTTCTCGGCAGTATAGTAAATCAGTTACCGTTGCAGTCCATGTGCGAAAAGGAACAGGATGGGATATTCCCAATTACCGTATCACTCCTGATGCCTTAACTGCTTCACATCCTCTGCGGTTTGCACCTGATTCCTTTTATATAGAACAACTCAGAAAAATAGTAAAAATATTTCCCGATCAAAACATTTATGCTTATTTATTTACTGATCATGATAATCCTGCAGAGTTAGCACAAAAATACATAAATGCCGTGGCATCTGATCGTTTGGTAATTGATTATCGCCGAACAGAAAATAACGAATTTATAAATGTTGTAGATGATTTTTTTGCCTTGATAAGCTTTGATTGCATTATTCGTGCAGATTCTAACTTTTCATTTGTGGCATCAAAGCTGGGAAATTATAAAATTCAAATTTCACCATGGCACGGCTATGTTAATCGACAAGAAACTCGAATAGATGAAACCCTGCTGATTGTTCAAAAGCAAACTTTTATTGTAAAGGAGCAAGCTACCTATTAATTTCACATCAAAAAAGTAATTTAGTTTTTTTACATATGAGAATTTTATGAATGTATTCGCATAGAGCAAAAAAGATTAGGATGGCCGTACGATACTATGATGAGATTT
>CAZPZX010000035.1:0-11132 GCA_964591235.1 uncultured Pseudomonadota bacterium | reverse complement strand
GATGTAATGTGTTGCCAAGTATTCTTCCATCTAATTTAATTATTGGTCACACCGGAACAGAACTTTTCTTCCCGGTAACAGTTGGCTTGAAATATAGCTTTTAATTCACTAGTATAAGCTTTTTTAGCCCAGATAATGTCGACCGCAGCATCTGGGTTATCTTTTTTAATATTTGACTCTTGATTTTTTGTCTTAGTTGTGAGTAGTCTATAGTCGGTTGCAGTATTAACAATTTTAAAAAAGGGTAATTATGAAAAAACTTCTTACTGCAAAATCCCTATCATTCTTAATGCTTCTTTCTTTACTTGGTGGTAAAGTTGAAGCGAATCGTCATTATGATAATGATGGTTATGCTGAAGACCGTAATTGTGGTTCTAGCTGTGGTAGCTGCTACGAATGTGGTTGCAATCCATTATATTGTGGTGCATGGGACTTACAAGTTCAAGCCGGTGTTTCACCAATTATTTGGAGAAATCGTGGAAATGTTTTAGCTGTTGACTGTCAAGTGACAACTCCAGCTCCTGCAGCTCCATTATTCTCATTGTTTGAACTTCCTAAATTCAGTTCATTGTTCAAAACCCCATGGACTGTTGGTGGACAAGTTGGTTATCACTGGTCAGATAACACCCGTGCATACCTTGAGTTCAACTATATCCAATCTAACCACAAATCAGATGTTGCAATTACAACATTAGCAAGCGGCACGCTTCCAGCGTTACCTCTTGTTCTCAATTTGAGCAAATACAAATTGTTTGATGGTTATGTTGGCGTTCGCTACTATTGGGATCGCTGGTGTGATCGTGTTTCCTTCTTCCTTGGTGGAAAAGTTGGATTCACACACCGTAAACGTGTTGACACCGCTACTCTAGTAGCAACTATTCCTAACGTAGGTTCAAGAACATTATCTGATTTTGCTACATTCAATCGTAGAACATATGTAAGCGGTGGTGCAGACTTTGGTCTTGACTTCTGCTTCTGTGGAAACTGGTCATTTGTAATCACCGGTGCAGTAATTGCATCTTGTGGTCCAAGCGGCGCAGTATACAACATCCCAGCTCCGTCATTATCAGGAATCACCAATATTATTGTTGGTGGCGTAGCAACAGAACTTCGCTTCCCAGTAACAGCGGGCGTTCGTTACAGCTTCTAATTTATAATTACAAGCTAACAAAAACTAAAAGGCATCGAGTAATCGGTGCCTTTTCTTTTTGTTGACAATTTCTCATAAGAGTTGTTATTTATAAAATCAGTCCTAAGTAAGAAATTATTATACTGTTAAGGAGATAGTATGAAGTTGTTTTTGCGTGTATTGGCTTTGATATTTCTGGCAGTAAGTGCCGGAAATCCAATTCAAGCTGCTTATAATAATCCAGAAGGATGTTGTCCTGCTACCAATAGTTGTAATACCTGTTGCTATGAATGTGGATGCAATCCTTTGTACTGTGGTGCATTCGATGTGCAATTTCATGGTGGCGTAGCTCCTATTATATGGACAGATCGCGGAGATGTTTCTTTTGTAGTTTGTACTTCTAATCCGCTTACCAGTGGAATTCAATTTTTATTTGAAGTTCCTCGTTTCTTTAAATTATTTAGAATTCCGTGGACCGTAGGCGCTCAAGTTGGTTATGCTCTGGATGACAATGTAAGACTATTTGCTGAATTTAATTATTTGCAGGCGAATGGCAAGGGCAATGCATTAGTGACTACGATTGGAACCGTGCCACAAACAATTGCATTTGCTCAAAGAAAATACAAATTATTTGACGTCTATATTGGCGCGCAATACTATTGGGATCGCTGGTGCGATAGAACTTCATTCTTCGTAGGGGCAAAAGCCGGATTAACCCATCGCAGAAAGACTCGCTTTAGTTCTACCTTAACAAGTGCGCAAATAGTTCCACCGGTAACATTAACTGATAATGTTAATTTATTCCATGGACATACAGTACCAAGCGGTGGTTTACAAATGGGCTTTGATTTCTGTTTCTGTGGTTGTTGGTCAATTCAACTTGTTGGTGAACTAGTGGCAGCTTGCGGTCCTGACAGCGCGCAGATTCCATTTGGACAAATTAATAATTGCCAAGTGATTCAGCCGGTACCAGTTCCTGGAATAAATAATTTGTTAATCGGGCATATCGGCACAGAGCTGCGTTTCCCGATAACATTAGGTGTACGTTACAGCTTCTAATTTTATAATTTCTGCATTTAATGCTTGATTTTTAAATTAGGATTTGAGTAAGCTAGTGATTGGTTGCAGTGGTTAATCATTTTAAAGGAGAAAATAATGAAACTTTTTACTGCAAAGTATCTTTCCCTTATGTTGCTTGCATGTGCTGTAACTGGCACTATGGAAGCGTCACGTTGTGCAGATAATAGCTGTGCAACAGAAGAACGTGGTTGTTGTTTTAGCTCATGCTACGAATGTGGATGCAATCCATTATATTGTGGTGCATGGGACTTACAAGTTCAAGCGGGCGTAGCTCCTGCCATTTGGAGAAACCGCGGTGAGTGGATTGCAGTTAACTGTAATACAGCGCCTGCAGTAATCGCATTTGCTGAAACACCTAAGTTTAGCAAATTATTCAAAACCCCTTGGACAGTAGGTGGTCAAGTTGGTTATCACATGTCAGACAATTCACGTCTGTATGTTGAATTCAACTACTTACAAGCGAATCGCAAATCAGATGCATCTCTTGTAGTTCTTAACAATGCTGCATCAGCATTTTTAGTTAATGCAAGCAGATATAAACTCTTCGATGTTTATGTTGGTGCGCGTTACTATTGGGATCGCTGGTGTGATCGCGTTGCCTTCTTCCTTGGTGGAAAAGTTGGTTTAACGCATCGTAAGAGCAATGACTTTACCTTCACCATCGGCACAACTGCATTTGCTACCCCGGTTAATTTCTATAGAAACAGCAACGTAGTAAGTGGTGGTGCGGACTTTGGTCTTGACTTCTGCTTCTGCGGAAACTGGTCATTTGTAATCACCGGTGCAGTAATTGCATCATGCGGACCTGCGTTCGTTCAAAATATTCCAATTTCATCACAAGTTGTTCTGATTAGTAACTTATTACCAGGTGGCGTAAGAACTGAACTTCGCTTCCCAGTAACTGCTGGTGTTCGCTACAGCTTCTAATAAATATCTTTAAGATATTAAAAAAAGGCACCCTTAATTGCGGTGCCTTTTTTATTGCTTTTGAAAGAGCGTTTTGATTAGACTGCAATCGAAATGATATCAAAAGGAAAAATATGAAGTTTTTTAATCAGCTATTTTTTATTGCTTTACTGGCATCATGCAATGTAAGTTCAGGCTTTTTATTTTTTAATCGTTCTGCTTCAAATGGTGCAGCAGATTGTTGTCCGCCTTCATGTAATAGCAGCCCTTTAGAGTGCGGTGATTATGATATGCAGTTTCACGCAGGTGTATGTCCGGTACGTTGGAATAATGCTGATCATGAACGGATAAATTCTTTTACTCCGTTTGCGCCATCATCATCTCTAATATTATTTAGACATGCTCATTTTTCTTCATTTTATCAGATGCCTTGGATTATTGGTGCGCAAGCAGGATACTCATGGTCAAATCATATGCGTTTTTATTTTGAAGTAAATTATCTGCAAGCGCGGGTAAAACATGATGTAAACTTTATTACCGATTCCACACCCACACTGCCTGCTGCAATCACTATGAGCAAATATAAACTATTTGATGCGTATATTGGTGGGCGCTATTATTCTGATCGTTGCTGGTGTAATCGCGTTTCATATTTTTTAGGTGCTAAGATCGGACTTGTACGCCATCGCGATGTTGAATTTGATCTGGTTATAGGATCACCGGTAATTCTAAATCAAACGGTTTTATTAGATGTTCCGGTATTTGATCGTAAAACAAGTATAAGCGGTGGTATTAATGGTGGTTTTGATATTTGTTGTGGGAACTGGTCATTAGTCATTACCGGTGAAATTGTTATTAGTAAGGGCCCACAATTAGCTGATGATGTATTGCTGAGCCCTCCCGTTTCAAATATCTTTACAAACGTATTCTTTGGCAAAATTGGTAGTGAATTACGCTTCCCAATTACTGCAGGTATCCGTTATACGTTTTAATAAACTGGATATTTACTACAAAAAATACTTATTTGCTCTTTGATCGATTTAATTAACATATCATTAGTATGATTCATAATGATATCGTTAATAAGTTGAGCAATTTGTTCAATTTCTTCTTTTTTAGCAATACCACGTGTGGTAATTGCGGGTGATCCAATACGAATGCCACTGGTGATCCATGGTTTTTGTGGATCATTAGGAATACAGCTGCGACTGGTAGTTATTCCTGCTTTTTCTAGCGCTGTTTCAGCTTCTTTTCCGGTGACATTTTTGCTGCGCAAATCAACGATAAACAAATGATTATCAGTACCGCCTGTTACAATCCGATATCCCATATCTTTCATTGTTTGAGCAAATATTTGCGCATTTTTTATTACCTGAGCTTGATAGGTTTTAAAATCAGGTTGCAAAGCTTCTTGGAAAGCCACTGCTTTTGCCGCAATTACCTGCATGAATGGCCCGCCTTGAGAACCGGGCATAATTGCACGATCCAGAATTTCAGCATGTTTTTGCCGCGACATTACTATCCCGCCACGCGGGCCGCGTAACGTTTTGTGCGTAGTGCTGGTGACAAAGTCTGCAACGTCAATAGGGCTTGGGTGTAAATCGGTTGCTACCAAGCCGGCTATATGAGCAATATCTGCCATAAAATAAGCGCCTACTGACTGAGCAATTTTGGCAAAACGTTCAAAATCGATAATGCGTGAATATGCAGAAGCGCCGGCGATAATGAGTTTAGGCTTATGTTCTTGTGCCAAGCGTTCAACATGATCATAATCGATAAGTTCAGTATCTTTATTAACCCCATAAGAGATAGATTTATATATGTTACCTGAGAAATTTACCGAGTGGCCATGCGTTAAATGACCGCCTTCGGCCAAACTCATACCCATGATAGTGTCACCGGGCTTTAAGACTGCCAAATAAACAGCCATATTTGCCTGTGAACCGGCATGCGGTTGTACATTAGCATGCTCTGCCTTAAATAGTTTTTTACAGCGAGTTATTGCTAGTAATTCTGCTTCATCAACATATACACATCCAGCATAATAGCGCTTGCCGGGATATCCTTCTGAGTATTTATTAGTAAGGGTTGAACCGGTCGCTTCAAGAACAGCTCTAGACGCATAATTTTCAGAAGCAATTAAGGTAAGCTCATGCTCTTGTCGTTCACTTTCTTTGTGGATAATCGTAAAAATTTCTGGATCGGTAACATTTAATCGACGCATCGTTTCCCTTTTTGGTAACAAATTTCGTATAGTATAAAAAAAATAATTAACTAAAAGAAGGATCGATATGTTTGAGTCTTTATATGCTGTTCTTGATGGTTTATTGGGCCTTAATACCCCCGGCGAAGCCTTAACGTTTTTACATTTAGTGGGCCGTATTTCGATTATTTATGTTATGGGCGTTATTTTGATTGTTACCCAACGCCAGTTTATGGGTGTTATTACTCCGTTTAACTATATTTTAAACTTTACCCTAGGCTCTGTTTTAGCGGGAGCAGTTATGGGAGAAGCGCCATTTTTCCCGGTTCTTGGTATGACTTTGTTTATTTTTTTAATTAATTTTCTGATTGCCGTAGGTATTTACTGTAGTCCTCGTATTGAACGTCTAATAAAAGGTAAACCAGATCTGCTGGTTAAAGATGGTCAAATTCAATGGAAAGGTATGCGCCGTAACCTTATTACTAAAGATGAACTTATGGATGCAGTGCATGCAGCCGTTAATCATGATAGACTAGATGAGATCGATCGGGCTTATTTTGAGAATAGTGGACGAATTACCGTTATAGAGAAAAATGGCAAAAAATAGCCACCCAAAGCATTTTTCGATTGCATTTTCTATTCTCTTTTTTATACTTACAAAGTAATACTATTTTCTGTTAATAAAGGATTAATGGTGATTTCTACATCTGATTTTCGTAAAGGTTGCAAAATTCTTTTTCGCGATGCGCCCTATATGGTGCTTGAATATCATCATGTAAAACCGGGCAAGGGCGGTGCGTTCGTTCGTACTCGTATGAAAAACTTGCTGACGGGTCTTGTGCATGAAGAATTATTCCGTTCAGGTGAAAAGTTTCCAGATCCTAATCTTGAATATAAACAGATGCAATACTTATATGAAGACAGTGGCGATTACAATTTCATGGATCAAGAATCTTACGAGCAAATAATTCTTAACAAATCTCAGCTGGAAGATGTGCTTGATTTTCTAAAAGAACAAATTATTTATACCATTCTTTATTTCTCAGAAAGACCAATAGCAGTAACTCCTCCATTATTTATGGAACTTGAAGTTAAAGAAACACCTCCGGGTGTTCGTGGTGACACGGCTCAAGGAGCTGGCTATAAACCTGCTACTCTTGAGACCGGATTGGTTATTCAAGTACCTTTATTTGTTAATGAAGGTGACATCTTGAAGATTGATACCCGTACTTCTACGTATCTTGAACGCGTTAATAAGAAATAAAAATAATTTTTCTCCAAGGTTGCAACAATGAGCGCATGCTCCAATACGCACGATGAACATCTCGATTCTTTAAAAACAATTTCTTATGACGACCTTTCTCGCCGTGAAGTACGCTCTTTAGTATTTCACTTACTCTATGCGATGGATTCATTTGAATATGATAGCTCTTTGAATGCTATTGTTGATAATTTCAATCGTGGCTTTGAGTTGATGATTCCGGTTAATAGTGAAGTTTTTAAAATCGCGCAAGAAATTATTAATCATCGTAATGATTTAGATCAGGAGATCAAGCCGCTTTTACACAATTGGCGATTTGATCGTGTTGGTGTATGCACTAAATTAATCTTGCGTTTTGCACTTTGGGAACTTAATCATACTAAAACTCCGGCAAATATTGTGCTCAATGAGGCAATTGAGCTTTCTAAATGTTTTGCGGAAAAGGATGCTTATAAATTTATTAACGGTATTCTTGATGAAGCGGTTAAGAAAATGGGCCGTGAATCAGAAATTCCTGTTAAATCTGAAGAAGAAGCAAAGCTTACTGATGCAAAAGATTTAGAAGAAGAAAATTAATCTTCTATAATCGTTCATACGTATACACTGGTGTGCAATCAGACCATGTCATGCATAAATTAAATGTTTTGCCGGCTTTAAACTCTTCAAATCGATAAGTGTTATGTGGAGTTAATTGTTTAAGTGTAATAACTTTAATTGCATGAGGAATGTTGTAAATATTCTCAGTAATTTTTTTCATGAGTTCTTCTGAAAAACAAGTAGAGCACATGAAAATCACGCTTGCATTATTAAGATTGACATCCAAAATGTTTCCTTCAATAAATTGCAATTTATCTTCAGTCAAAATATTTTTTTGTAATAGTTCATTTTTTATATGAGCTGCAATTTCATGGCGTGTTGGGGATAATTCAATGCCAATGGCCTGTGCCGGAGTGGTCAAAGCAACTTGTGTTGCAACTTTTCCAATACCCGAACCCAAATCATAAAATACATCATGAGCTTGTAAATTATTTTTAAAATATTCAATCAGTTGTTCAAGTCCTTTAGCAGTGATTTCTCCATAGGTGGGATTGCCGCCTTTATCTTCAATCATTTTGCGTTCATCGCCGCTAATGCCAAATCCACTGCTTTTGCCATACACATCATCCATGATGTCAATTGCATCTTGAGTTGAATATATTTTTAGTGAGCTATTTTTGCTATACAGACAATAGCCGCTGTAAATAACTACAATAAATAAGAGTAACGCGATATTTTTTTTCATAATTTCCTTTTTTAAATTATTGCTGAAGATATCAAAAAATGAATTGCGTGAAAATATTAAGGAGATTGAATAATTAAAAATATAAAATGTTCAAATCTATGAGCTATTGATATAGTAATCACTATTTACTCGATCTTTCTGAAAAAGATTTTAAATAACATCGCATCTTGTTGATTGAGTTCTCGATTTGCTTGGTGCTGAAACTTGAACGTTTCCCTTAATCTTGCAATTATTTTTTTCACAACAATCTCTTAAAAAATCTAAATGTGTCTTTGCTTCTTTATCATTTTTACTTATCAATGCGCGAGCGCATGCTTCAATGTGGCTTGCGCAGTAAAAATGTTTCGATTGTTGGATTACTAATTCTAAATATTTTTCTTCGGCTTCCGGCAGACTCACATCATATTTTCGCTTTTTAAATTCATCGCTCAAAGTGGTAAAATCATTTTTAGAAACAGCTTTAACTGTTAAGAATTCTTGTAGGAATGGGTCTACATTATGATGACGAAGCATATAGCAAACATTAATATTCTGAACAAAATGATGGCATACATAAAAATTGCCGCCACATTTTAGTTGCCCTGTGCGTATAGAAACAAGTAAATGAAGTTTTTCAGCAGTGGTGAGACTCGATTGAGATGGTTCACTTGAACAAAGTGATAGTGGTATAAAAAAGAGCATAAAATATTTAATCATTACCTTTTACTCCTTATATAAAAAAAGGAGCGACTTTGATCGCTCCTTTGAATGGTCTTTTTTTGGTATTTATTTGAGATCCGGAAAGAAAATTGCAATTTCTTTTTGCGCATTTTCTGCAGAATCTGATCCATGTACTGCATTGCGTTGAATGTCAGTGCCATAGAGATTGCGTACCGTGCCTGGATCGGCTTTTTGTGGATCAGTTGCTCCCATCAAATTGCGCCATACTTGTACCGCATTTTCGCGTTCAAGTACCAGCACTACTGATGGTCCAGAAGTAATATACGCAATTAAATCATTAAAGAAAGGTCTATCTTTGTGAACAGCATAAAATTGTTGGGCAGTAGCTTGATCGATAGTAAGTTGCTTTTGCGCTACAATTTTAAAGCCATTCATTTCGATTTGTTTAATAATATCTTGCGTATTTCCCATTCCTACTGCATCCGGTTTGATAATTGCAAAGGTACGCTCTGCATCGTAACCGTGTTGTGATTTCTTGAAATAGCTACGTGAAATAAAAAATGCAGCTACTAGAATAATTGACCAAACGCTGATTATTGCTAGAAACCGATGCATGTTCATTATTGAGCTGCTTCTTGCTCAACCGCAACTGCAACTTCTGCAACTTCAGGAGCTAAATCCTGTGTTGTGTCAACTTGAGTTTCGATTGCAGCTACAACTGGTTTTTGAGCAGCATTTCTACGGTAAAAGTAGATGCCTAAAAGAATTAAGGCTGCTGCAAGTAAAAGTGCGATGTTTTTATTCATAAATGATCCTTTGTATTAAGGGATTGTTATTATTCAGTTTCATCAATAGAAATATGTTCAGCACCATTATTATCGCCATGATCGTGATCATGAGTTGCTTGGTTATGAGCCGCATGTGATGCTGTTTCAATATGGCATGAACCGCAACATTCTGATTTACGTGAAAGATAATATATTGCAATTAAGCTGGCAATTGCAAGAGCTATAAAAATGATAGTGTATAAATTTTTTTTAGTAATCATTTTTTCCCTTTATAAAATAACGCATGTTTGAGTCTCAATATAGTACTGATAAAGTGAAGCAAGATATTTTTGTGCCAATATAGAGTTATTATTTATAAGTGCCTTAATACACTGATATACAACAGATTGGCGAATGCTATCATCATGCGTTATATCACGATAACTTTTAAATGCTTTAACGAATAGTATTAAATACTCGTCTTCAACTTTCTGGCTACATGATTCATCATTAAATAATTCAGGATGTTTATTTGCATATGAATCACGATCAGCTTTAAAATCATCAAAATATTCGCGTTCATAAGTATCAGTTTTTAAAAATTCTTCCAAATATGAATGAGCAGCTATTTTATGAACAAAAAACGTAGATTCTGATGTTGATGTTTCAATATGCGGATATTCATACATAGTTGAATGAATTTTTAATTTTCCATCTCTGATTGAGCGCAATAATGATAATTTTTGTCTTGAATTTAAGCTGGGATATTGGCACGCATTAAGAGTGTTGCCAATCAATAAAATAGTGAATAAATACTTCATTAAATTCTCCACAAAAAAAGGGACGGTGTAATCACCGTCCCTCTATTCTTAATGCTTACTTAAGTTCAGGAAAAAACAGAGCTAACTCTGTTTTTGCTGTATCAGCTGCATCTGAACCGTGTGCCGCATTTTTGCCAATATCAGTACCAAAGAGATTTCTAATAGTACCTTTATCAGCTTTGCGTGAATCGGTTGCACCCATAAGATCGCGCCATGCTTTGACAGCGTTATCTTTTTCGAGTGCCATAACGACTACCGGTCCTGATGTCACAAATGAAACCAACTCGCCAAAGAATGGGCGTTCTTTATGCACGGCATAAAATTGTTCAGCCTTTGCCTTATCGATATTCATTTTACGCATACCAACGATGCTAAAACCATTTTGTTCGATTAAGTCGATGATTTTGCCTGCATTTTTAGCGGCAACAGCATCGGGTTTAATCATTGCAAATGTACGTTCTGTCATGGTTTCCCTTACTCGTTATCGGAGCCGTCACCTTTTTTGCGTGCAGCATACTTTTCCAATTCTAATTGGAAGAGATTCTTCGCTTTCGGTGAATTGGTTGCTTTTGATTTATCAGCTGATTTCTCTACTGAAGATGGTCTGCTTGGACGTTCTCTACGTTCCATTTCTGGACGTGCAGAAGATTCAGAAGCGCCTTCTTTTTTCAAGCTTAAGCCAAGTTTGCGTTCTTCTTTATTAACGTTGATGACTTTGAATTGCTCTTTTTGACCAACTTTAAGAATATCTTCAACTTTGTTTACGTTCTGATTTGAAAGTTCAGAAATGTGAACTAAGCCCTCAATGCCGCTTGGGAGTTTAACAAAGGCACCAAAATTGGTGATCTTTGAAACGGTACCTTCAACGATACTGCCGGTTGGATATTCTTTTTCAATGTTATCCCATGGATCTTGTTGTAATTGTTTGATGCCCAATGAGATTTTCTTATTGCCTTTGTCCACAGCCAAGACAACCGCTTCAACCATGTCACCTTTTTTGAAGATGTCACTTGGATGATCGAT
>CAZPZX010000034.1:0-11586 GCA_964591235.1 uncultured Pseudomonadota bacterium | reverse complement strand
TTCGTAACTCTAGTGGAATAGAATATTCTTCTTGTATTGGTAACTCCAATAAATAACTATTCCGTTTTTTTATAGAATTATACAGTTTTAACGCGCCGGCTAAGCGAGAGCCTGGCTGTTCTTCTGATTTGATCATACAATTGGGCAGCCATGGAAATTCTAGTGCGCGTGTTGTTCCGCTAATCGAATGTAATCCAATCATGCGATGGTGGCGTGGGTGGTAAAGGCGATCGACGACCTCTTGTATATTCTGATCAAGAGTTTGTCGTTGCTCATCATTGAGGACGCGCGCGCAAAATGGGGCGATTGTTCGTTTGGCAGCAGTATAATGATGAGCAACTAAAGGTCTATGTGGTCCGCAAGCTGCGCGAGTAGGTGGTCGCGAGCGCATCATTGCAAGAATTGGGCTGCATACTAAAACAGTAAACATTATTATTACTTTATTCATGGAAGGATCCTCTATAACTATTAATTTTAAGAAGAAAAAACCCTCGGTTTTTAGGCGAGGGTTTTGAACTATTCTTTTACGTTTACTAAAAAATTAAACAGCGCAAAATCTCACCCGTGGCTTAGAATTTGCTAAAAAAGAAAGATTGGGTGTTTTTATTATTTAATTTTTTAATATTCTTCATATTATTAAACATACTGAAAGTGATATTAAAATCAATCTTTAATCGATGGAGCGGGGTATGCCTAATTTTAAAGGCCATCTTGCTGGTGGTATTTTTATCTATTTAGTTTTTTTTTATTGGATCGTTAGTAACCAGACTGTCTCATTAACTACCAGCCTAGAGTGGTTATTATTTGCCTTGGCAGGTTCTTTATTTCCTGATGTTGATACTAAAAGTAAAGGTCAAAAGATTTTTTATTGGATTGTGCTTTTCTTGGCTGCATTATTGTTAAGTATGAATCATATTCAAGCTTTTGTGATTCTCGGTTTTATTTCATTGTTTCCATTGCTGGTGCGTCATCGCGGGATTTTCCATCGTACCTGGTTTGTTATTTTAGTTCCGAGCTTGGTGGCCGCTTTTTGCTGCATGTACATGCCCAACTGTGGCATTATCATATTTTATGACACGTTATTTTTTATATTAGGTGCCTTATCACATTTGTGGCTGGATGTGGGTATCAAAGGAATGTTGCGATGGTAAAAAAATTAAGATTTATTTGTTATTAGTTTCTATAAGTCCGATAACACCTGAAACCTTATAAAAATGATTGCTGTTACTACTTACATAACAATCACCGCTTTCATCTTGGGCAATTTGGCAAGCTGATTTATCGTTGGTAAACGGAATTAGAATATCTATATCTTCAAGTTTAAATCGAAGCTGATTGACTACAGTGACAAAAGCAGGCCTTATAGGCGTTTTTTGATCAACAAAGAAAATAAGCCTTCTTATAGTTCCTGGTTTGTTATTTTAGTTCCGAGCTTGGTGGCCGCTTTTTGCTGCATGTACATGCCCAACTGTGGCATTATCATATTTTATGACACGTTATTTTTTATATTAGGTGCCTTATCACATTTGTGGCTGGATGTGGGTATCAAAGGAATGTTGCGATGGTAAAAAAATTAAGATTTATTTGTTATTAGTTTCTATAAGTCCGATAACACCTGAAACCTTATAAAAATGATTGCTGTTACTACTTACATAACAATCACCGCTTTCATCTTGGGCAATTTGGCAAGCTGATTTATCGTTGGTAAACGGAATTAGAATATCTATATCTTCAAGTTTAAATCGAAGCTGATTGACTACAGTGACAAAAGCAGGCCTTATAGGCGTTTTTTGATCAACAAAGAAAATAAGCCTTCTTATAGTTCCTGGTTTGCCGCCTTTCAAGGTAACTCCCAAATTAACATCTACTCTTTCGTTTTGATTAAATAGAAAGTTACCCAAACCGTTATTAAGTCTTTCACGATTATACTCATATACTGATAGTGGTGCAGGGCACAGCAACTTTTTACTTACTAAGCGTGGAACAACTGTGCGTTGTTGTATTTCAACTAATTGTTTCTTTAATTCGTCTGCATCTTGGGCTGCAGATAGTATTTTAACTCCATTTTTTCTGCTTTTTTTTATGTTATCTGCATGAGTTTTTGCTGATATACTGCAACCATGGGCAGATTCCTTAATGTCCTCGGATTGTGCTTGTATTTTACAGAACAGAGAATGTAGATTGCTATATTTTACTTTGCTTTTAATCTGTAAGTGTTCAGATGCTTGATCAAGTACGGTTCTTAAATGCAACGCATCAGAAAGCGCTTGCAGGCCTTTATGTAAAGCTTCATGTGTATGATTGTACTGATCCATTTTTTCTTGAAAGCTTCCAAAAGCTTTTGCTGCAATTAAATCTACTTTGGTAGCTAGATCAAAACGCATACGCTCTTGCTCCTGATTGTCACTTTCAATCTGTTTTTTTGCTAATGAGATAAGCACGGGATATTCTTGGATGGCGCTCGTTACTAAATCTCTTAATAGATCGTGATGAGTATTGATGGTGCGATTGAAACTTGTTTCTTCGCTTTTATTTCTCGGTATAAGACCAGATACCAAATTATCACTATCAAGTATGGTTGCTATTCCTTCCGATAAAAGATCTAATCTTTTAATGATAGCCGTATAGACTTTTTTGCTTGGAGATTCATCATTTAATTCTGCATTTACTCGACTCAGAGCAGCCGAAGTTTGGCATAATTTGTTAAGGTAATCCCGTGCAATTATTGCATTCGATGCAATTTTCCAATCGCGCTGCTCTTGATATGCTTCTTTTGAAAAACGGACCGCGTTTAAAGAACCAGCGATAAATACTGTTCCAAATACCAGGTTTTTAAAGTGGTAGGTTAAATATGTGTTTCGCATTCTGAGTTGTTCGTTCTGCAATAATTGTTAATGATTCGTTTCTTAACTGAGCAATGTATTCTGCAATATTTTTTATATATTGCGGATGGTTTTGTTTGCCGCGCATTGATTGAATTGGTAAAAAAGGTGCATCGGTTTCTAAAACCAAGGATGTTAAGGGTACCGTAGATACTATTTCGCGTAAATGATTATTTTTCGGATACGTAACTGTTGCACCAATTCCGAGTGCGAAATTCCATTCAATAGCCTGTTTTGCAAAGTGCATATCTTCTGAAAAGCAGTGAATGATACCTTTAGTAATCTGGCCTTTAAATTCTTCTAATGATCTTAAGGTTTCTTCACCAGCATCGCGGGTATGAACTACTAACGCAATATCATACTCTAATGCCATTTCGATTTGTGCTTTAAACGCATCTTTTTGTTCTTGAATTTTATAATCAGGATAATGAAAGTCTAAGCCACACTCACCAATACCAACAATTTTATGTTCTTCTTTATGTGGTAAATAACTATTAAGTATTTTTAAATCTTTTTTCCAATCAGCTGTCAAATCATTGGGATGAATGCCAATAACTGCAAAGACAGGTTTATATGTTTTTGCAAGCAACATACAATTTTGACTTTCAATTAAAGAAGTTCCTACATCAATAATAGTGTGGACTGAATTATGTTCTGCTTGATTGACAATGATACCAGCTTGTTGTAATTCTTGACCAGAAAGTTTAGTAACAAAAGTTTTTTTTACCATTAAACTGATGTGGCAATGAGTATCTATAAGCGTCATTGAAAACCTGTCAATTATTATGTAAGTAAATTATTTTTTTTATATTTTTTATCCGCAATCAGAAAATAATTTTGACTGCATTTGACAAAATAGTAAATAGAATTAGTATATCTTACAACCATAAGAAAAAATAAAAAAGACAGAGTAATGAAGTAGCAGTGTTCAATTCTAACTATACAAGGAGTAACCATGAACAAAAGTGAATTGATAAATTCACTCAGTGAAGAAACTACCTTCAGCAAAAAGGATGTTTCTCGTGTTTTAGATTCTTTTACCCGCATTATTGAGCGTACACTCAAACGCGGTGAGAAAGTTTCAATTACCGGCTTTGGCAGTTTCTGGCTTTCACGCCGTCCTGCACGCAAGGGTATTAACCCAGCGACTAAACAACGCATCGATTTACCAGCGGTAAACGTACCTCGCTTTAAAGCAGGTAAGAACCTCAGAGAAATCGTACGTTCTATCAAGCTTGGTTAGTTGAAGTTTTTTTAGAAAAAAGCTTTTACTCAATAAGGTCGCTTTCAGCGGCCTTATTTTTTTGCCAAATCGGCTCAATTCCAGTAATATTACGTAAAATGCAAGCATTTACGACCACGGAGCTACTATGATTGATTTGGGTCTATTAAGAGAACAGCCTGAACGTATTATCGGTTTAATTAAGAAAAAAGATCCTTCTTATGATGCACAAAAACTATATGATTGGGACATCCAGCTGCGTAAATTACGCATAGAAGTTGAAGAGCTTCGTCATAAGAAAAATGACCTGGCAAAGCAAGGTAAAGCAGGGGTAACCGATGCACTTCGTGCTCAATCAATTAAGGTAAGCAAAGATTTAAAAGAAAAAGAAGAAGCGCTTGTGATTTTAGAGCGTGATTTTAAAGCCCTCTATCTATCATGTCCTAACGTGCCTGAAGAAGATATCCCTACCGGCGGTAAAGAATCTAATAAGGTAGTAAAAACCTTTGGGGCTCAAAAAGAATATGGATTCTCGCTCAAAAATCATGTCGAGCTTGGCACAGCATTAGGATGGCTTGATTTTGACGCCGCAACACGTATGACCGGCAGTAATTTTGCCCTCTATAAAGGTGATGGCGTTAAATTAATGTATGCGCTCACTATGTTCATGCTCAAAAATAATATGAAGCATGGCTATAGTCCCATACTTCCCCCTTATTTAGTTAATGAGCAATCATTAGTGGTTGCAAGTAATTTCCCTAAATTCAAAGATCAAGTTTATGCAGTTACTGAAGATAAACTGTATTTAACACCAACTGCAGAAGTTAATTTGACTAATATGTATCGTGATATGATTTTGGCAGCTACCGATTTGCCGATTCGTATGACGGCATGGACCAGCTGTTTCCGTCGGGAAGCAGGTGGCTATGGCGCGCAAGAGCGTGGTCTTATTAGAATTCATCAATTTGAAAAAGTTGAGTTGGTTACTTTGTGTGAACCTGAGCAAGCGCAAAAAGAGCAAGAACGTATGCTTGCCTGTGCTGAAGACATTTTACAACAACTTGGCTTGCATTACCGCATTAGTTTATTAGCAGCTCAAGATTGTTCATTTGCTTCAGCTAAAACCTTTGATATTGAAGTCTGGTTGCCCGGACAAAAGCAATATTATGAAGTTTCATCTATTAGTAATTGTACCGATTTTCAATCACGTCGCGGTGCCATTCGTTTCAAGCGTTCACCTGAAAGCAAGAGTGAGTTGGTTGCCACACTTAACGGATCTTCGATTGCCTTATCCCGCTTATTTGTAGCATTGCTAGAGGTCTATCAGAATCCTGATGGTTCAGTAACGATTCCTGAAGTTCTTAAGAAGGAAGCATTGTTTGTATGATGCCGATAGTTGCTCATAAAATAAAGCAAATAGAGATTCATACCAAGCGGTTAATGCAGATTAATCTCTTAGGAACCGCGCGCTCACGCGTGAAAGGTTCAGGATTAGAATTTGATCAATTGCGTGACTATGAAATCGGTGATGATGTGCGCGCTATTGATTGGAACAGTTCTGCTCGTAATAATAAACTATTAATAAAACAGTTTAATGATGAGCGCCAACGCACTATTATAGTTGCACTGGATATTTCAGAATCATGTTTTTTTGGATCGGATAGCTTTTTAAAAGAAGATATTTTAGTGCACTGTGCTGCAATTATTAGTTATGCGGCAATGATGAACAAAGATGAGGTGGGATTAGTTCTTTTTAATGAGAAAGTACATGTATATATTCCGCCCTGTAAGGGCAAAGCTCATGCTCAACATATTTTAGAAAAAATATTTTCAGCACAAGCTCAGAAAAATGCGACAAATATTGAAACAGTTTTAGATCATCTTGCATCGTTGCGAAAAAAGAATGCACTAGTTTTTTTAATTTCTGATTTTATAAGCTCTGATTTTGAAAAAAAATTATCAATCGCCGCTCGCATATATGATATTATTGCGATTCGCATGATTGATGAATTAGAAAAACAGTTTCCGGTTTCTGGTTTGTTACGAATGTACGATAATGAAACTTCTGCTATGCACATTTTAGATTTGCGTCATAAAAAAAAGAATGATGTAAATGTCTATTTAGGAAATCGATTGGAAGAACAAAATAATTTGTTCAAGAAACATCGCATTGATTTTTTAGACATTACCAGTAGGAGTGAACCCATCGATCAATTAATATCTTTTTTTAAAACACGAGCAGTGCGATAATTATGAATGAGATGCAATTATACGATATTTATGAACACTGGCATCAGCCTTTTTGGCAGACAACTATTTTTAAAATAGTGACGGGTGTTTTCTTGATTGCATTATTACTTTTCATAATAGTATTTTTTTTTAAGCGCATTTATAAATCTAAAGAAATTCCTGCATCGATTCGAGCTTTACATGCATTAAGTGAATTGGAAAAAAAACCGATTCAAACTAAAGAAGAGGCGCAAGCAAGTTATTTTAAATTGACCGATATTCTTAAAGTTTTTTTTGAATATAGGTATCAAATTCCTTTTACTAGTATGAGTGATGCAGAGATGATACATGCGCTCCGTTCTACGCAGCTTCCGCATCAACTTATGCCATCATTAGAAAAGATGGTTGATGCGAGCATGCATGTAAAATACGCACAACAGGATGCGTTACAACCAGAGTTATTGCATCACATTACTATTGCAAAAGATATAATACACAAGATTTTATAATCAACGAGTTCTGCATTTATGAGTTATTCCTGTCAGGGTACTACACGATCTTTATATATTCATTGGCCATTCTGTCCGTACAAATGCCAGTTTTGTCCATTCGTAGCTATTGCCGGACAAGATAGATTTATGGAACGGTACAATGCCGCACTTTTAAAAGAAATAGACCTCTTTGTAAAAGCAACACCCGCTAAACTGGCATTAGATACTATTTTCCTGGGTGGAGGAACCCCGAGCACGTGGCCTGACACCTTACTACTTGACACGTTTGGTACACTAAGAAAGGAATTTAATTTTAATAAGCATATTGAAGTTACCATAGAAGTTAATCCTGGTACGGTACGACCTGAGCAATTTGCAGTGTGGAAAGCTGCAGGCATCAACCGTTTAAGTATTGGCGTACAGGGCCTGAAGGACTCAGTTTTGAATAATTTAAATCGAAAGCAATCAAAAGAAGATGTTTTGTGGGTTTTACAGAACGCACATAAACACTTTGATAACATATCCGTTGATCTTATATTAGGGCTTCCTGATGTGAGCGAGCTTGAGTGGAAAGAGCTTCTTGCGCAGGTAGTGCAATGGCCAATAAAGCATGTATCTATCTATTTTTTAACGGTACATGAAGAAACGCCACTATACTATCGCGTTCAAAAACAGGATGTGACTTTGTGTTCTGATGATCATATGGTTGATCTGTATCAATGGTCAATTGATTACTTGCAGCAGCATGGATTACTTCAATACGAAATATCTAACTTTGCACGCGAAGGGTATCGATCTCGCCACAATAGTGTGTATTGGGAGCGTAAACCCTATAAGGCATTCGGGTTAGGAGCATGTTCATTTGATGGGTCTTCACGTTTTCAAAACCAAAAGCAGCTTATTAAATATTTAACCGATATTGAGAATAATAAAGATGTGACTATGTTTTGTGAAACATTAACATCTGAGCAAGTTCATTTAGAGCGCATAATGCTTGGGTTGCGGCGTTCAGAAGGTCTTAGTATTGATGAACTGATGAAAGATGTATCAGTAACTAAACAAGATCAATTTAAACAAACAATCGACCTTTTGTATGATCATAATTTTTTATACAAAAAGAATAATCGCATTGTTTTAAGTCCTGCTGGACTGGCTGTACAAAACGATATTGCAGCGCGCCTTTCATTATAAAAGGAAATAGTAATAAAAGTTTTTGAGTAAAAGTATTTTTTTAATTTTTTAACCTGTGTTGGGGAATGCTATGGCAAAACATGTTGGTGTAAAACTTCCAGATGATTTAATTCGCGTTTTAAAAATGGGACAAACCGTTGCAGTATTATCAACCTTTTCTGAAAAAGGGTTGCCACATACTACCCCCATTCAATGCATTTATCCAAAAGGTCTTGAAAGTATTTTGATTTCAATTAATAAAGATCATACTGGGTACCATAATATGGTATGGCAGAAAAAAGTTATGCTTTGTTTCCTTGATGAAGGAAACGTTGCGTATAGCGTATTAGGTCGTGCTGGTGTTGTTAGAGCCCCATCCTTAGTGCATCCATTGATGAATATCGTTCGTATTGATATCATCGATATCAAAAGTGATCGCTCAGTTTTGACTCGTGTGGAGTCAGGAGTACGTTGGAGCTATACATCATGGGAAGCAGAAGAACTTTCAAAAGCTTTAATGAATGAATTAAAAGAGCTTTCAGAAACGCTATAAGATGTAAGGGAAGTGTATATGCAGAATATTACAATGCGTGCACTGATCATAAGCAGTTTTTTAGTTGCAAATCTTTGTTATGCACAAGAGGAGTCAACCCCACAAACAGAAGCTTTAGAAGAAGTGATGACTTCTTCTCCTACAGAAACGCCTGCAATACCTACATCGACTCAGATGACAGAACCGGCAGCTCCAGCGGTGGTTGTTGAGCCAACGCCAGAAGTGCAACCAACTGAACCAGTTTTGACTCCTGAGCAAGAGGAGATTGAAATAAAGGGGATTGATACCGTCGATATTGCACAACCAAAAGGTAATTGGCTGTATAAACGTATTTGGTGGGAAAAGGCTGAACGCTTATATGAAAAGATAAAACAATTAGCGAATGAAATTTCTGAATCGCGTATGGTTTTCTTTTTAAAGCGTCATGAACTAGATCGTACGGTAATCGATCCATTTTATATATCGCTTGGACTTGAGCAGGGTGGGTTGGAAGAAATTACTTCTTATTTAACTTCTCAGTTGTCCCAAGATCGTGCTTCCGGAGAATTAAATGAACAAGAGCAAAAACTGCTGGATACCATTACGCAAGAAAAGAAAACGCTTGAACAGATTAATCAAGGTTCGCAACGTGTTGCTAAATTAATGAGTGCGCTTGATGATGCTCTCATTAAATTACTTGAACAGTTAAATCAAGCACGTAACTATGAGCAGCTTTCATGGGACGCATTTAAAGCGATTAACCGTGAATTGAGTGATAAACGCGCACGTGAATTGTACTATAATATGGACACGTACTGGAAGAATCTGAATAACATTAACACCTATCTATCTGATTCTTATGCTAAGTATTTTGAACAGCTAACAGCTAAGGTTAAAGAAGAGGTTACTGCAATTCAGGGAACAATCCAAGGACTTAAAGAAAAAGGCGTTGATATTAAACTACAAGCTCAAAAGTTACGCACCGGATGCAAAGTTTCTGCTGATCAAGAAGTAGAAGAGCAACAAGAATCTACCGGCATATTCTCAAGAATTTGGGGCTGGATCAAAGCGCCATTTGTGTTCTTTGCTGATACGGTAAGCGGTCTTTTTGGCAGTGGGCCTGAAGAAGTAATTTCGGCCAAGCCGGCAAAAGCTACTCAAAAGAGCATAGATATCGACGCTGAAGTCGAAGAAGATCAACAATAGCATCTTTGGAACCATCCAATCTCAAAATAATGTTTGATGAGCGCATTTTTTTGTGATACATTTTTAAGCGTTATTTTGAGATTGCCGAGGTGGTGAAACTGGTATACACACAGCCTTGAGGTGGCTGCGGGAGAAATCCTGTAGGGGTTCGAGTCCCCTCCTCGGCACCAGTTTTTGTCTTTAAGGGCATGGCTGGCTGCTTCATAGTACTTAGAGTTTATCTCAAGTCCATATCCGTTTGTTTCAAACAAATTCAGCAATCGAAAAATATCAAAAAAAAGAAGAACTGAGGCTAAAATACTTCTAGTTGAACAAAGTTTAATTTAAAATAATTAACACTCTTAAATTGGTAATGAGGAGCTCGCATGAATGTTACCGCAGGACGTAGCATATTTTCTTGGTTTACATTTTGGATCATTTTAGCGCTGTTATGCGGTTATATGTTGTGGCCTTTGCGCAAAACTTTGCGTTTTGGTATCGATCTAGTGGGTGGAACCTTTATCACGCTTGAAGTTCAAACTGAAAAAGCAGTTGAAGCTGAACTGTATGCAAAATTGCAAGCTATTAACAATAAATTTAAAGAAGCTCATCAAGAACAACCGATTACAAAAACGGTTGAAAACAATTCAATCATTTTAACTTATTCATCAGTAGCGGCGGCCCAAAAAGCAGCGCTATCAATTGAAGAACAAGACAAAGAAGTAAGTGTGAGCTCTAACCAAGATAAGGTTACGCTCACATTATCTGATGCGGCCGTGAGAAGAATTAAAGAAAATGCGGTGAGCAGAAACGTTGAAGTTTTGCGCAATCGTTTAAATAAATTAAGCGTAGAAGAAATCACTATTGCAGCGCAAGGAGAAAGAAATATTATCGTTGAATTGCCGGACGTTTCTGATCCACAACAAGCAAAAGCAATGATCGGTAAAGCTGCGGTCTTAGAATTTAAGTTAGTAGATAGAATGGGTAAAAGTCCCGATGATATTCTCTATGAATTAGACGGTATTTTACCCGGAGATATGGAGATTTTGCCGGGCCAAGATGAAGGCAACGGTGCACAAGTTTATTACTTAGTATCAAAATTTGCTGAAGTGACGGGTAAAGATTTGCGTGATGCACGTGCTCAATTGAGCGATCGTGGTGGTGCGCAAGTTAACTTTAGACTAACCAGTGAAGGCGGAGAACGTTTTGAAGAATTAACCGGCGCAAATATTGGCAAACCATTAGCTATTGTGCTTGATAATGTGGTGGTTTCTGCACCGCGCATTAACACCAAAATATCTACCGAAGGCTCAATTACCGGAAATTATAAAATTTCTGAAGCAAAGCAATTGGCGATGTTATTAAATTCTGGCGCTTTTGTGGCACCGGTTACCTTTGAAGAAGAGCGCCAAATTGGCCCATCTTTAGGTGCTGAATCGATTAGACAAGGACTTGTTTCTTGCTTGGTTGGCTTAGCAGTTCTTTTCGTGTTTAGTTTAGTATTTTACAAATTGTGCGGAATCTTAGCGTTCATTACCTTGCTCTATAACTTATTGTTGATCTTGGTTGCGATGGCATTCTTGCGTGCTACCTTAACCTTACCGGGTATTGCCGGAATGGTTTTAACCGTAGGTATGGCGATTGACTCTTCAATCTTGATTTTCGAACAGATTAGAGAGGCATTAGGTAATGGAATGACTATTAAAAAGGCGGTAAATACTGGATTCTCAGATGCCTTAGTGGTCATATTAGATGCTAATATTACGACCTTTATCGTGGGTGCCGTGCTGTATTACTTTGGTACCGGTCCTATTAAAGGCTTTGCAGTAACCATGATGTTGGGTATCATTTCTACGCTTATTACCGGTCTGTTTT
>CAZPZX010000033.1:0-11750 GCA_964591235.1 uncultured Pseudomonadota bacterium | reverse complement strand
CCCTAAAATATCATGTCTATTGTAATCATATGCTTCTTTTTCAACGAATAATGTATCATTAATCGGATAAGCAAGCGCACACGCACGATGAGCAAAGATATATGCACATGCATGATTACCTTCAGCTAAATAATGGTTTGCAATTTTTATTAAAGGTTCAGCTCGTATACAACGCATACTAAATGCCTTCAAATAATAACCTAACGCTTCATCCCAACGTGAAGATCCATCATCTTTTTTCATGCGCTCTGTAACTTGGGCCAAACGATACCATGCCATAAAGTTTTCTTCGTCCCAGCCCGGAAGTTGAGTACGCAATTTATAAAATTTATGTGCATTTTCTAAATCTCCCAAACAGTCATACGTTTGCGCTAAATAGAATGCAGTACGTGAGTCATTAGGATTTGCCAAATGTGCTTTTAATAATAAATCTCTATCACGCGCCCATCGTCTTTGTGTTTTTTCTATACCCGCACGCGCCGGTCTTAACTCAAAATACACATCATACGGAGTTTTATTACGGGTTCCAATCATAATTGTTTCGTGCACTACGCCACCAAAACGTAAGCCAGAGCCACATTTTATTAATCGTTGAGTACCAAAATCCAAATCTGTTGAAACAATACGAATTAAATAGGACGTATGTTCCGGATGTGCAAGTTCTTGCTCACAGAAATCTAACAACTGTTCAACGTTATGCAAATACCATTCTGCATCAGGCATTAGCATATATGCTGCATGCGGGAATAATTGCTCGCACAGATCAAGCCCCTTATTTCGTGATGTAGCAAAATCGACAAACGGTTCTTGAATAATTTGGTAATTGCTAATTCCATAATCATCAAAAAGTCGTTTTGCATTTTCCATGGTAGGGCTCCATGGGTCCGTACCAGTATCATAAACTAAATATCCTATTTTTTGACCAGTTGGATCAGCTTTACAATACATTTCCAACGTCGCACGGATAACACTCTCTTCATCTTTTACCATGATGACAACGACTAATAATGGATCAACCGTTGCTATTGCTGAACATATTCCTGACAAGGAAAAGAGCATAGCAAGACCCAGAGCGGACAATAATTTCATCCTACTTCCTTTTTTTGCGCTTAAAACTACTACAACTTGGTGCTATATATAAAATAAGATTTCTAAAATGTCTACAGCTAATCGTAAATTTGGTTATACTAAAAATAACTATTTATAAAATAAGACCTAAATCTATTTCTAAATGTTTTCCCCTATGAGTAAACTTATTTATTAGATTAGTTTTTAGGGAGTAAGGACCATAAAAAATGTTATTAATTATACTTTTATACGCACTTTTTGGCTCATCGTTTCCTTTGAGCAAGACGCTTTTGGGTTTTGCCGACCCTATTTTTTACACCGGTATCCGCATGTTTATTGCCGGGGGGGGTACTTTTAATATATCAATATTGTTATGCACACCATCATTTAAAATTTAATTGGAAGCATTCATGGCTGTATGCCCAAGTTATTCTTTTTGGAATCTATTTAACTTATATTTTGCGATTTGTCGGATTAGGGGTCCTCAGCTCAGCAAAAACTGCTTTCTTGTTTAACATTATGCCATTCTTCTCTGCTTTTTATTCATACGTTATCTTTAAAGAAAAACTTACCAAACAACAATGGGCCGGCCTTGTTATCGGGTTTTTAGGATTTATTCCAATCTTAATATCCACTTCTGGACCAGAAAAACATATCAGTGAAATTCTATTCTTATCAAAATATGAGCTTGCTGTATTGGCTGCGGTCGCTTGTCAAAGTTACAGCTGGATCATCATGCGCAAATTGGTTAAAGAAAAGGCATATGCTCCCAGCATGATCAATGGTATGACGATGTTTTTAGGCGGTATTCTTGCGCTCATTACCGCATATTTCTTTGAGGGGCCTCAACAAATGACCGACCCGGGAGCATTTTTAAGCTACCTTGCATTGGTAATTTTAATCAGCAATATTATTTGCCATAATTTATATGGTTACCTGTTAGGTAAATATACGGCAACCTTTTTAGCATTTGCAGGCTTTCTCGGGCCACTCTTTTCAGCATTGTATGGCTGGATATTTTTATCCGAAAAAATTACCTGGCATTTTTATCTATCCTCAGTAATTGTATTTATCGGACTTTATCTTTTTTACGCTCATGAATTGAAAGCCGGTATTTCAAAAGAATCACATGCTGAGCCTGCCAAATAAAGATTATCCTCTTTGAATTTGATCCCAAAAAAACAAAAAGGTTTTTTCTAAGCCTTCTTCTAAGGAAATCTGAGGATTATAACCAAAACGTTTTTGAGCTTTTGTTATATCAGGTTTTCTTATTAAAGGATCTCCCAGGTTTGGATTACGCACAGACATAACAATCGGGCATCGGTTTAAATATTTTATACCTAATTCTTCTACTTTGGCGGCTAATTCATTAAGGCTAAACTCAACCGGAGTTCCAATATTAAAAGTCCTGTCCTTTATATTTTCTTCTGGTCCAAATGAGATAGTAGCTAACTGATACAATCCACTGACGGTATCATCAACATAGCCAAAGCTTCTTGTTTTTGTACCTTCTCCATATATTTTTAACGGTCGATCTTCTAATAAAGCTCCAATAAAATTAGTTACTACTCTTCCATCATTCAAACGCATTCCCGGACCATACGTATTAAAAATGCGCGCAATACGTACATCAGTTTTATATTTTTCAAAATAAAGCTTGATCAGGGTTTCAGCTCCACGTTTTGACTGATCATATTGAGAACGTGGCCCTATGAATGCAACATTTCCCGGATATTCTTCCGTTTGTGGGTGTACCAGCGGATCTCCATACACTTCAGAAGTAGAAGAAAAAAGAAATACCGCTTCTTTTTCACGCGAAAGTTCCAGTAATTGCTGTGTAGCAGCAAGACCCGATTCTAACGTTTGTTTGGGAAGAATGTAATAATCTGCAGGACTTGGCACTGAGGCAAAATGAATAACGTAATCTAATGATCCATCAATAGAAAACGGACGGGTCACGTCTTGATTAACAAAATACAAATTCGGATCTGCCATCATTTTTAAATTGTCTAGCGTACTACAGAATAGATTATCTAAAACAAGAACTTGATGCCCTTGTGCTAGAAGCTTTTTAACAAAATGACTTCCAATAAATCCGGCACCACCGGCAATACAAAATCTTTTTTGATGTAATACTTTGTTGTTCCAGGGCAATCTAATATTTTTTTTTACCGTATTTTTTGTTTCATTTTTTATATCTATGAGGGTTAACTGCGCTTCTAAAACAAAATTTATTTCTACATCTTCAACCGTAAATATGCACTCTTGAATATCTTTAAAGTTTCGAGTTACTTGTGTTGGTAAACTATTAATTACTTTTTCAATAGCTCCTTTTGTATCAGTAAAAACAAGGTACAAACACCACTGATTTTTATTATCAAATACATAGTTTACGCGTGCCCAGGCTAACAGCGTGCGTATTCCCTCAATAAAAGGAGCTTGATCATCTAAAGGACTAAATCCATCCAATCTGCTAGGAACAATGATATACAGAGGAATGTTATCATATCGTACTTCTTTAATAATTTCTGGAAGTCGAAAAACAACGGTATTAAAAAAATCCCAATCGCTTTGATCATTTTTATGGCGAAGATCAAATACAACCGAATGACTATTCTGGATAGATCCTTCGTAAATAATCGCTTGTATAGAAAAACTGGCAATTAGTATGCCTAAGAAAACGACGTGCTTCATAACATATTTCCATGGTTAATTACTCTTTACCAAATTTCGACATATGGTAGCATATCTAAAAAATTTATAAAAAGAGGAATTACAGGTATGAACGTTACTTTGCAAATAAAATTTTTTTTCTTTTTGATAATACTTTCAACCTCTTTGATTCATCCAAAACCCCAACCAGTTCAATTCTCAATCTCAGAAACCAAAGTTGTTAAATCTGTCCCCAATAAAACCCGAGATTTTGCGTATATAGTACCCGGCAAATTAGAGACATATATCTATGATAATGAAGAGGATTACTATAAAGGATACCAAGAGTCATACTTTGCAGTTACCTGTAAAAAAGCAGGGTGGGATTGTTTGCGTCATTATGAAATATTGGCCAACGGATGCATCCCCTATTTTATTGATATTGATCAATGTCCTGAAAAAACATTAGCATATTTTCCAAAAGATCTTGTTAGGGAAGCCATGCAGTTAGAAGGTGTATCTTATCTTCATATTGATCATTCAAAGTTTAACAAAAAAAGATATTACGAAATCTTAGAACAATTACTTGAGTATACACGCAACTATTTAACCTCACGTAAAATGGCAGAACATGTTTTGAATTGCGTCAATTATTCAGGTCAAGGAAAAGTGCTCTTCCTCTCACGCGATCAATATCCCGATTACTTACGATGTACCATGCTTATTGGCTTTAAAGAGCTTTTAGGCGATCGATTAGTAGATTTTCCTAAAATTGAACATATTTATGTTAATTTTAAGGCTGACATTAGAACTATTTATGGAAAAGGAATTACTTACACTAAAATCGTTGAGGATATTCCTTTGGATCGTGAGAATATTGAACAACGTATTGCTAATCATGAATTTGAATTAATTGTCTACGGCTCTGTACATCGCGGATTACTTTTTCATGACTTAGTGCGGGCATTTTATCCAAAGGAGAAAATCGTTTATCTATGTGGAGAAGATGCTCATTTCTGTACATTTGCTCATCTGGACAATCTGTTTTTACGAGAACACGATTATAACTATTAATGAGAAATCTTACTTTTTATCCATTCCAGTGGCCGCCATGAATTATGGCTAATTTTGTTAATTTCATCTTGGTAAAAGATCATCAATCCAATAAAGGTAACGCATGATGCCGCTAAGAAATTGAGTGAAAGCGGTTCACCCAATAAAAGATTACTAAACAAGTACACATATAATGGTACTGAAAATCCTGCCAATGATACAAAGGTAGCACTATGACGTTTTAAGAATTGTGCGTACATGGTGTAACCCAAAACATTTCCAATAACAATCGTATAGATCACTGCAAAAATTACCCAGATTAAATGACTGTTGGATGTTGCCTGTGGATATAAGAAACTAGCAGCATCAGTGAAGGTATAGCTCAAACAGTGCATGTTAATAACCGGAATCATAGCAAGCAATGAAACCGTTGCTGCAAAAATAAAGGGAATAACAAAGGCCAAAATGCCGCTAATAGACATCAGCAGTCCATTAACTTCTGCTGGAGTATAACGCTCTTTACGTAATAATTGTTGTACAAACATCCACCCAATTCTCCCGATGGCCATAGCTAGAAATGCAGCAATCTCAGGATATGAAATTATTGAAAATGCCATTAATGCATTTTCACCCGCAGATGAAGAAATCAAAAGAATAAGGGTTCCGGCAAAACCAAGAATAATACCAATAACTTTTTTCTTTGTTAAATGCTCTCCCCAGAAAAAATATGAATAGAGAGCAGTAACAAAAGGATCAAGACTTGCAATAAACGCTGCCTTAGAAGCAAGCATATACTTTAATGCAAACGCCTTAAATAATGCAGGAACCAACATCGTTAAAAGAGAAATGCCCAGTAAAATAGGCAAGTCATGTTTAAAATAGCCAAAAGAGAGCCGGTGCGATTTTTTTCGATAATAAAGATAAAGAATGATGCCTGCGCACAACATACGCAATCCGACCATCAACAACAACGATAATGCAGTCAATGCATATTTATTCGCCACGGTGGCACTCGCCATAAAGGCAAATCCAAGAAATACATCAAACATTCAAGCCGTCTCTTTCTCTATTACAATTGAGCTGTCTTTATACCATGACTACCAAAGACTGGTGCCGAGAGCCGGATTCGAACCGGCACAGTGTTTCCACCGCAGGCACCTGAAGCCTGTGCGTCTACCAATTTCGCCATCTCGGCAACTATTTCATATATTCAAGATAAGGATAAAGATCTGAGTGAAAAAAGCAAAAAAACGTTACAGTTCAGCCATTTTTTTGCCTGATAAGAAATGAAAATGGACATGAAAGACGGTTTGGCCTGAATCAGGGCCTGTATTGGCAACAAGCTTGTAAGATTGCGAACCGGTAAGTTGGGTAGCTAATGATTTAGCTGCAAGCAGGATTTTCCCTGCCAACGCCTCATCTTGAGGCTCAAAGCCTGAAACATCTGCAACATGTTTTTTTGGAATTATTAAATAATGAATCGGCGCTTTAGGATTAATATCTTTTATAACTAAAATAGAGTCAGTTTCAGCAATAACCGTTGACGGTACTTGTTTTTGAATAATTTTGCAGAAGATACACGATTTATTTAACATCAACTGCTCCCTAAATGGATTGGTTTGTATTGCAAAACCATAAGACTCGATTGGTGCCGGGGGTCGGACTCGAACCGACATGATGTCAAACATCGCTGGATTTTGAGTCCAGTGCGTCTACCAATTCCGCCATCCCGGCTAATTGCTAATAGGTTAAGGCAAAACTCGCATTTGGTCAACCAAATAGATTGAATAGCAACCCATAAAAAAAGTGCCTATTTTCTATTTCGACGAATAACTGCTATATAGAAGCCATTCCACCAATTTTGCGTATCTCCATTCCCCAGCGAAAACATTTCCCGCTCATACAATACTGTATATCCTAATTTAGCAAACGCTTTTTTTGTTCCGACTTTAACCGGGGGGTGATTCCAATCATCGACAATGGCAATAAAACTTTCTGCAAAAATAGAATTATAATACGTAAACGCAAGCTCTTGAGCCAATTCAACATGATCTCCATCATAAAAGTAGACATCAACAGGCTCTTTAAAAAGTTGAGCTTTATCTATGGTAAATGAATTGTGATTATAAAAATGATAGTTAGTTCCCGGCGTAATGGCTTCTTTACAATGTTTTTCAAACTGTAATGCTGGACCGCCAAACTCCGACCAATCATCTATTGCAACTGCAGATTTAACCGATGATTGATTACTAAAGAGCGCTGCCGTAAACGTTGCTCCTTGCCAAACCCCAATCTCTAAGTAATTAATGTTTTGTAAGCTACAAATATTATTTAAAAAATGTTTAATCTTTTCACTTGTCATTCCCGGAATAGCCAATACAGAACTTGGTAACTTTGAAACTCCTTTTTCTGCTTGATCAATAGAATGTATTACATGACCAATCAATAATCGTTCACGATCAGTTAATCCAATAGGATTTGAGAACAATAGTAATGAATAAAACGACATCGTTGATATCATAAAAAAATGCTTCACCAAAACTCCTTTATTTAAATTTTTGTTTAATTGACGAGATTCAGATTAACTCAAAGAATACTCGCGTCAAATCCCCAATTAAAAAACAACAGGAGAAATAGATAGCAACCATCAATCAGGAAATTAATATCAATACATCAAATAAGGCGCATTCATAATCGGACTATACATGGCTAAAATGAGTCCAGTAATCATAAGGCCCAAAATAATTAATAAAAACGGTTGAAAAAGAGTATTAATCAGATTCAGTGTTTTTAATAATCTATTTTGATAAATTAAAGAAATACGTTCTAATATAGCAACTAAGTTACCCGATTCCTGGCCAATCGAAATTAAAGAAATAATGTCAGAACTGCAAAGCATGTTAAATGGCTCAAGTGCTTGAGCCAACGAACTTCCGGCATTAATTTCTTGTTCAATAGCTGAAATCATATCTTTAATTTCACTATTATTTAAAGATGCTTTGACAATTTTAACAGCCATCAATAAAGGTAATCCACCTTTGAGTAATAGATGCAACGATTGAAAAAAATGAGCCATCGCTTTATTAATAATTACTTGTTTGACTATCGGCAATTTAAGCAACAAGTGATCTCGCTGAATTTTTCCTGGTTGAGTTCTTAGATATAAAAAAAGTATACTTAGCGGGACTGCACACATGCCCAAAATCAAAAAAATTTCACCGCTTCTTAGAATATTACTTAGATGAACCATAGCCTGAGTTGCCGCAGGCAATTCTTTGTGCATACAACTGAATACATTTGCCAGTTGTGGTACAATCACTACCAACATTATTGTAATCACGCTTACGAAAAAAACAGCCGTAATAGCAGGCAATAAAAGAGCTGTCCGCAATCGAGCTCTAAACGATTCCATCGCTTCAAGGTGCATCGTTAAGACATCAAGACAAGCGATTAAATTCCCTGACTCCTGCCCAACACTCATGAGATGACATATTAAATTATTGAATGTTTTTTTATGTTGTGAGAGCGCATGTGCAATCGATGAACCGCCTTCAACAGAGTCGGCAATTAAATGAGCTTTCATGGTGAGTGCCGGAAAATTAGATTGCTGTGCAACTAATCGTAGGGCATGGGGAACATGCATGCCGGCCTGAATGAGCATCTTAATTTGCAAAAAATAATCGATGCGTAATTGATTAGAAATAGCCTTTTTAAATAGTATTTTTTTTGATTTACTTGAAAGTAATGCTATATCTTTTTTAAATAAATAATCATCTAATTCTTGTTTGTTGCGCGCAAAACAAAAGCCTTTACAGTCTTGCGCTCTTAAATTTACACCCTTCCATGCATAGTAAGGCATCATTACTCCTTTTTAAAAAACTGACAATTGCCGCTCAATTCCTAGTGCTTTAAGAAATTGTTCATAGCTGACATCAGCATTAATTTTAACTTTTTTATTGCGACTTGTTTGGCCACTGATAATAGCTACTTCTTTGAGAGTAATTTTGAGCGCATGGGCTATTTCTTTTATTAATTCATGATTTGCCAAACCTCTTTCAGGCGGGCTTTTTAAATAGACTTTCAACATCCCTGACTTATCAAACTTCCATGCACAACGACCTGACCCAGGTGAGACTTTAACATCGATGATAAGAGCCATTATGTGTTCCTTTTAGCTATTTGATTTATCATAAAAAAGAGCTCTTTCAAAAGGCAAATAGTTTAATATGTGGCTCTATTCTACAAAAGGGCTAGATTAAATAATATAAACCTCTATAATATTAACCAAATTGCCTCTTTAAGGAGAGATGGCTGAGTGGCCTAAAGCGCTTGCCTGCTAAGCAAGAGCTCCAGAAATGGGGCACGAGGGTTCGAATCCCTCTCTCTCCGCCAGTTTCTCCAAAAGATCTGGTTAGCAATATAAATTTTGACAATTCCATTATAATTTTGCGCCTATAGCTCAATTGGATAGAGCGTCAGACTACGGATCTGAAGGTTTAAGGTTCGACTCCTTATAGGCGCACCAATTTCTCCCCAAATCATACCCCTTTTGCTATATATATGTGTCTAAATTTTGAAATTCAATTGAATATGGAATGAAAAAAGACTAAGATCGTTAGTAAGTAACGATAAAAACATAAGGTATTAGCATGAATCCAATCTATACACTTATTGCAATTCCAGTACTCGGTGCTCTAAATCTGATTTTGGCTGTATGTGCTGACAAATTATATCATCAAGGCTATAGCAAACATGTGGCTACTGAGCCTATGCGCACTAAAAACGCTATTTGGACCAAGCAAGTCGGCAGATGGCTTGCTATCACGCTCGCTTTATTTGTTGGCCCCGCTTTTTTAATAAGCCAAGGCTATGGTAATGGAGAAGGATTTCCCATGATGTCAGGCTATGTCATTGGGTATTTAGCTTTTCTAGCAGGTCATTCTCTCTTTTCAGTGATTCTTTTTAAATATGTAAAAGATAACCCGGATAGCGTAGAAGGACACGTCACATTCAAGTATGGTCTGACCGAAATGAGCGTCATAACCTTCATCGCACAAGCGCTATTATTTGTTACTCTTTTAACGATCTTTTATCCGTGCATGTTTATGTATGGCGTTATTTTGGCCTTAAGTGTTTTGCTGTTTACAGTCTTTTTTTCAAAAAAACCATTAGCATTTAATCCTTAATTATCATCCTGGTTTGATTTTTCCAATAAAACATTTACAATAATAGAACATTTATGAGTTTGGAGAGATGGCAGAGCGGTTGAATGCGGCGGTCTTGAAAACCGTTATTCCGTGAGAACGGAATCGTGGGTTCGAATCCCACTCTCTCCTCCATCTACAATTACTATTCATCAGCTTCTACCTTAACTTCACGTTTCTCATTACAAATCAATTAATAAAAATTATACTTTGTGTGAAATTGCCTGATTTATAACCAACTAATCATGGAAAATACATGCAAAAAATACTCTTTCTCTTTATTTTACTACCCTTAGCAACCTTTACTCATGCAACTACTCCTGCAAAAGACCTTTTACAATCAGTATCAGATAAAGCTCAAGATTATTTGCTTGAAGGCAAAATTAATTACGCCATCAAAGAGTATGAAGAGTATTTAAAAACTCACCCAAATTGTCATGAAACCAAAACCTATTTGGCTGCATTGTATGGCACGATTGGCAATAGTAAAAAAGAATTTGAATTTTGTAACAGCGCTATTAAATCTAAGCCTGACTTCCCAGGAGCTTATCTTAATTTAGGTAATGCATATTCTCGAAAAGGACAGTGGTCGGAGGCCGAAAAAAGTTATCTTAAAGCACATACCATTGCAAACACTAACAATGATACTGCCCATGCGGCAATGGCAGCCTATTCATTAAGCAATTTTTATATGGATAATCCAAATTTTCCTAAGGCGATTGAATGGGCAAATGTATGCTTAGAGAAATGCACTCAAATAAAGCCTCTTGATAAGCACACCAAATTTCAGCATTTAAAACTTATTAAAGATGCAACACTCAATAAAGCGGGTGCTTATGCCAATCAAAAAAACTTTAAAACCGCGATCATGATTGTAAAAGAGTTTTTAGAAAAAAATCCAAATGATGCCGATGCCCGCCAAATGCTTTCAGAACTACATAATTTTCAACAATCAAAGACAGGAAATTAAAAACATGAAAAAAATGCTTAGCGTTACTCTATGCTTTACGTTCTTAAATGCACAAATAATAACTGCATCTCCTTGGACTTCAATAAATCCCAAACGAATTAACGATGCGATTGCGGTAGCAAGTGGAATGCTTTCAGTTCCCTGTTTTAAAAAATGTTATGATTTGTGCCAAGAGCGCGATTCATTACTAAGATCTATTTTACCAAACTTTGATGCACTTATTGCTACCTTTGAAGCAGAATGCAATAAGCACCTGAGTCATGGCTATCCAAGCGGAGCATATTATCGGTTATGGAATACATTTTTAAAAACAAACGTCGAACCAATTTGTCCTGAATTATTGCCACGCCTACGGGCTATCGATATAAAATCGGCGGCGTTCTGCTTAGCAGGAACATTCCTTATATCTGCCGCTTTATTCTGCATCTTAGATAACTACGTTCCTAAGAAAGCTACCGCAACCCCCAGAAATTAGTTAACATTATTTAATATTTTTGATGCTTCATCCAAGATAGAGCAATCATAGCCTTCCTGCTTTAATATATCTAAAGCAACATGCTGATTAGATGAACCTTTTTCTAATTTAAAGGGATAGTGAATTCCTGTTTCATCGACATTAACTGAAACTTTATAGTTTGAAAATGACGGATTATCCCTTTCTAACTGTGTTAAAAGCGGAAAGTGAGTAGCAACAATACAAATATTGTTATTAAATTTGCCAATATGCTTTACTACACTATAAGCAGCAGCTTTACTTTCTTTTGAAGAAGTACCATTAAACATCTCATCTAATGCTACAAAAC
>CAZPZX010000032.1:0-12071 GCA_964591235.1 uncultured Pseudomonadota bacterium | reverse complement strand
TGCTGTTGATTATTTGAGCAAAAGGATTGTATGAATTTTGTGAATATTATACATAAGCTATTTCCCCGTTGCTTTCAAGAATGCCAAGCAAAGCAGATAACGCGCTCATACTTCGATCAATTCGATGAAGAGCAAAAAATCGAAATGACGCATAATTTGTGTCATCAAGTGGGATATTTCGATCTACTACTCAAAGTAGTGTTAGTTCTTCTTGTTTTACAAACTATTTTTATTTATTTTATTCTGAGAATGCATCAATAATTCTTGGAATAATATATAGTTAATCCCTGACAACATTTTGAGAAAGCAATCAATTAAGGTTATTATGAAAATAGTAAAAATTAGCATCTTGAGTGGGCTAGTAATAAGCGCATTGCCAACTTTTGCTCATACACACCAAGAATTAGAAACGCAAAATGCGCATTTACGCAAGCAGCTTATGGAAGAAAGGACAGCCACTCAGAAAATAATCTTTCAAATGGAAAAAGATAATGTGCTGCTTTCTTTAGAGGTCGCAAGAGCGTGGGGCTGGAAGAAGAAAGTTGGAACGTTTGTTGCTGGGTTGGCTATTGGATGGATAGTAACTTCTCAACACACAAGAATAGGTAAAAATCAGATTCCCGGCGCAATTACTGCTAAGAACTAATAGTATGAAATACGTTACATTATTTTTACTGTTTATATGTTTTAATATATGTGGACAGAATCAAGTGCCTGCTGAAACTTATAAACAGCTTTTTTGCCAATTAGAAGTTGCTTATGAAGACTTAACGGGTATAGTTCATAGCAAAGACGAAATTATAAAAGCTCAAATAATTGAAATTATTCAATTAAAAAAACAAATTAAAGAGCGTGGTAAGCAAAGCTGAATAGAGGAAAGATGAAAAAAAGTTTATGTATTATAACCGTAGCCTGGTGTGGTTTAGTTAGTTATGCTGCCCAGCCACCAACTCCTTCTAAACGTATCCAATATGCTGCTGCAGAATTAGTTGCATATAGTCCGCCGCATACTTGCGTTCCTGAAAAAGAAAAGCTATTGGCTCGTTTGCCGAACGAAACAAAAAATAAATTGAGTGTTTCTGTTGATTCTTCAGATGAGATTGCAATGAAGATGAAAGAGTTTTGTGATAAAAATCCAAAATATGCTCAACAAATTGCATCTTCTGTAGTAAGTAAATTTTCAAAAAGCACTTCTGCACTGTAAAGCACTCCAGATGACGCGGCTTAAGATTATTGTTGCTTACGATGGCACTGATTTTTTTGGATGGCAAATTCAAGAAGGGCAAAAAACCGTAGCAGGAACTTTGCAAAGCACTTTTTTGTATGTCTTTGGTAAAGAGATTCATATAGTCGCCGCATCGCGTACAGATGCAGGTGTGCATGCGTTAGGACAAGTGGCAGTATTTACCACAGATATCAACATTGAACCTGAAAAATTGCGCAGTGCTTGGCAAAATGTATTACCTGAATCGATTTTAATTCGCTCAATCGAACCAATCGATGCAGATTTTAATCCGCGCCATAACGTACAACAAAAAACTTACTATTATCATTTTTTTCAAGAGCGGCCGTTGCCGATGATTGCCCGCTATGGTTTTTATTATCGATTTCCGGTTGATATAAAAAAGCTACAAGAATGTTTAAATGTTTTTGTTGGTATGCATGATTTTCGTTCATTCTGCACCGGTGATGATTATGAAAACACCGTGCGTACTATTGACTCTATTTCGGTAGAATACCTTCATAGATTTAATGCTCATCGCATTATTGTTAAAGGCCCTGGCTTTTTGCGGTATATGATTCGCAGAATTGTTGGCGCTTGCTTGGAAGTTGCTTCGCGTGATACATTGAACATTGCAGATTTGCAAAAAGCATTGGAGCAAAAAAATCCACTGCAATTATTGCCAACTGCGCCGGCACATGGATTGTGGCTCTATAAAATAGTGTATAATTCTCAAAAAAAGGATGAAGCATGAAAAACCAATTATTATTGATAACGATATTATCAATTGCATCGTTGTCCGCCATGAATGATGAACATCAAAAAAATGCGTGCATTGCATTTGAACCGGCGACTCATGTTATTGAGCCATTTAATATGAGCGATCATTTAAGTGAATTTACTGAACTATTCATGAAAGAAAAACAGACATTAGTTCGAAGAGAACCTTTTGATGTATCGAAAATGTTATTTCATGATTCAGTAAATTATGATGATGAAAACAGTCATGGTTCGTTAAAACTTTTTGTTTTACGAGATCATGAAAAAGAAAGCGCTAGAATGACTTTGCGTGCATTTATTGGATACACAGTTTCCAACGGGGGAAAAACCTATCAGGGTAATCTTCTGGCGGTAAAAGAGGAGGATCGTCACAAAAATTATGCACATTATTTAGTCCGTCATGGTCTCGAGCATGCAATTGCTGCCGGTGCAACTGATATGTGGTGTGTAACGCACAAAGAAAATAAAGCAGCTCAAGCGGTATACGAAAAAGTTGCGAGTAAATATCCGCAATTCGAATTAGTAAGGGAGTCAGGAGCTACGCGCTTTCCTAATAATCAACGAGCGATCGAAGAAGTAGTAGTTTTCAGTTTAAAGCCTAAATCATCACAACCATAAGTTTATTAATTCATTAGAGGAACAGGATGTTAAAACGAGTTACAAAAATAGTGGCATTGATTCTTTCATTAGGATTAATTGGTGCAACTGCATATTACTATTATGCACCAACTCCTGTTCCGGTTGTTTCCGATTCGATTATCCCTTTTGATTATGCACGTGATGCTCAAAATATTAAGCAAACATTTATTGATGATAAATATTGGCTCCTTTCAAGTGAAGATTATGATGTTGAATATATGCTTGCCAATAAAGCACCTAATAAACGTGAGCCACGCTATGTTGGTAAATTAAATATCAAAGTATTATATGAAAATAATCAATTTGTTGGATTTATTGCTTATTACCTTAAAAACTTCTTTTTAGGGCAGATTTTATTTGTTGACGTAAAACAAGAGTTTCGGGGCAAAGGATATGCACAAAAGTTAGTAAAGCATGCTATTGAAGATATGAAAAAACAGGGCGCAACCATGATTACATTGGTTACCCGTACCAGTAACATTTCTGCACAATCAGTATATAAAAAGCTGGGCTTTACTGTCTCGTTAGAAGAAGATGGATTTGTTTATTTTGAATTACGTGCTTAACTGCTCCGCCGTCTGTGCTACTTTAAGTAACCCAGGCCCCACTATTATTTTCAGATAGTTTATTTTAATCATAAATTTAATCAAAATAATTTCTTATAATCAGAATTAATTGCTTAAAACGAGATTACTTGCTAAGGTTAAATAAGTATAAAAAATAGCATTTTAAAGGTATCTTCTCATATGAAAGCTAAAATCTTGATTGTGTTAATGTTATTGACCGTTTCGTTGGGAGCAGTCCCTGCTCAACTCGTCCAAACGGTAGCGGCATGTAAGGTTGCAAGCAACTCAGAACCTAGTTCTCCTCAAGCTGAGGTAAATTTTGATGAACTTGAAGACATGGCTCTCGGATGCAACGCATTTGAAAAAGCAGAGTTTAGTAAACCAAGTAGAATTCTCATTTTGTTGCGTATTGTTGGTATGCCACTTTTTAATGCCTATCTTAAAATGACAGATGGCATGGCTCAATTTTCAACATGGCTTAATTCAATTTTTAAAAAAAAAATCTAAATGCACATGAAGCGCGACAACAAACACGAATTTAGTTTTTATTTAGAGTCACTCAATCAACAGTTACAAAAAAATAACAAATTATTGGTTGTTACCGATAAAGATTTGGTCCATCGTATTATGTTTGTGGTGCGGTTGGAGTTAGGCGATGAATGTATTTTCTTTGATCATCAAATTAATGCAAAAGTTGCTATCGTTGCCATGACAAAACACAAGTCTGTTGAATGTAAAATACTCCAGTTAGAAAAAAATATACATATTAAGCCTGAAATTACTATTTTATTACCTCTTTTAAAACGCGATTCATTTGAGGCAGCCTTATATGCTTTAACTGAAACAGGCGTAAACACCATTCAGCTGGTAATAACGCAGAAAAGCCAGCAAAAGTGGACCGCTAAGGATCATGAGCGAGCGCTGGGAATTATCCATGCTGCTGCCGAACAATCGAAACAGTTTTGTGCAGTGAAACTTCTAGAACCGGTTGAGTTAGAAAAGGTACTAAACCTTAACGCTTCGGTAAAAATTTTTTTTGATCCTTCAGGATTTGCCCTATCTGCAATAACTGATTCTTTTAACATATCCCAATCATTTGTATTAGCATTAGGCCCCGAGGGTGATTTGACTACGCAAGAAAAAGAATCGCTCAAAAAAGCCGGTTTTGTATTTACCGCGCTTACTCCGACTATACTTCGTGCATGTCAGGCAGCTGCGTTAGCGGTAGGAATTATTCGATCTTTAATACGTTCATAAAACTATTTCGTTATCAATCTTAGTTTTCATACACTCATGGTATATAACAGGGGTGCTTTATGACAAAAAAAGTGAATAGAAAGTATGATATACTTTTTTTATTAGGGTTTTTATTAGTATTTTGCTGTGGAATTTCATTTGTATGTGCAACAACACCAGTAAGTGATCCTCTTATTCAGCAGATTAATCCACTTATTATTTCTCATGATATTAAAAAGCTTGCAAAAGAGACCAATACTTTGCGATCAGAGCAACAAAAAACAATACTTGATTATATTCTTAATAATCAAAAAAATCCGTTATCGTCTCTGGAAAAAATTGAACTGGTCTTAAATCTTCTATTAGAAAATCCAAGTCAGAAATATCAAAATGAGTTGCTCTTATTAATACCTTCAAAACTAATTGCGGAAAAACCGGTAATCTACGTTGCTGCTAAAACCAATATAGCGCAAGCGATTCCAGTGGTAATCAAATGGCTTAAAACGGGAGAAAAACAAAATGAATGGATTAACGACGCCATTCATTTTGCTGTTGAGCAACGTGATTCAGATTCTTTACTTAAGATTATTGAATATGCGCCGCTTGCAAAACCGACTGATATGCTATGGCATGTGGTTGAGCAAGGATTATCGCCGCAGTTAGTGCATAAGCTCGTTAAAAAAGGTGCAAAAATAAATGAAGTGCGCGTTGGTAAAAGATTGGTCGTGGCAGCAGTGCACAATAATCAGGTTGAAATGGTTAAAGCGTTACTTGATAATGGTGCAAATCCCAATGCATTTGGCCATCCGGCTATTGGCACACCGTTGCAAGTTGCAATCAAAAAAGATTACTTAGATATTGAAGATCTATTACGCAAGCGCGGCGCGCAAGAATAGAACTTTAAAGATTAAATAATTTTTTTGCGAGCAAGCGTCTATTGAAGAAAGTTTCTAAAAATAGCGTAGACGTATCTGTAAAAGAGTAATCTTCTCTCATATTTTTAAATTGAGTATCCTCATTTGATAGAGCCATAAATAAATAACAAAAACTTCCTACAACAACTGCCTGCCCCATAAATTCTAAATCAAGACCGTTAAATTGCCGCATAAGTTCTCTTAAATAGAGAAGAAAAATGAGCGCATATTGCGTCATAAATTTCATAGTTTATAGAAGGCTTCTTTAAAATAGAGTGGTTCAAGCTGATACGAAATATTCTTTTGAGTATTCCAGTTTTGCAATGCAATTTTTGCAACTGCATCAAGTGAAACGGTCTGTGGATTAGGATTTATAATTTGAGTCCTATTGCCAAAAGTTGTTTTTATCTGATCATGAATTAAATCGACTCCATTACCGACAAATAGTAGTGTTTCGGTTTGAATTTTTTGTGCAACGATTGAGAGTACACTATCAATAGAGGCGCATCCTTCATCATAACTCGAGCCGGTGCGGATACCATAATACAAATCAGAGCCGAAAGCATTTAAAAGTGCTACAACATTGGGTGATTTGTGAATATATTCTTGTAAAAGTGCTTCCATGCCATTTACGCCGATTAAGGGTATGATAGCAGAAAATGCGAGTCCGTTAACGGTAGCAATCAACGTTCGCAACGTTGTGAATGGACCGGGTCCTTGGTTTACACCAATAAAAGAAAGATCGGAAATCGTTAAACTATTATTTTTTAAAAGCGTAGCAATAGTCGGCACACATTCCTTGCTTGCTCGTGTTTTATCGATTTGGACAAAATCAATGCAAGCATCATTTTGATAGATGCCTAATTCGATATGAGTGTAGGTGCTTTGGAGTGCTAAATACGTGATCAATGTTATCCTGGAAGTTAATTTTTATTGCGGCATTTTTGCTGTTGATAGAAGATGCTAAACGTATCAAATTCTATCGATTTATCTTTTTTTAGTACAATTTTACCGCAGTTTAAGCATTTCCATCCATCGAAATTTAAAAAATGATCGAAGAAAGACTGCAATACCATGAGTCCCCCGCACTTTTTACACTTCATTGGGACCACTCCTTTTTTTACATGGTTAATACCGCATTTTTTTAACTATAGTACAACTTTTTTAAGCGCCAATTGAACTCTAATTTTAACTTGCGGGTGCTTCACTACCTTTTTTATTGTAATGCTTCAAAAAAAAAATACTAAAAATTTCCGCTTTTTGTCAATAATGTTGGAAATGCAGTCTTTTTGAATAGTTCCATTGGAAGGCAGCTATGCCTTTAGATCGCGCAAAATTTGGATTATGCTTCAGGCTCTTCTTCTGGACGGGCGAATTGCAAATAGGTTTCTAAAATAAATGCAGCGGCAATTGAATGAGATTTAATTTTATCTTCTTTGGTTTGTGCTTTTTTTAATACGTCAGCCCGTTTGCTAGATAATCGCTCATCCCAAAAAATAAATTGTTTATCAGGAAACTCTTTTTCTAATTGCGTTTTCACATCTTCAACTTTTTTAGTTTGTTCGCTGACCGTTCCGCGCATGGTTTTGGGATATCCAATAATTACTTTGTTTATTTTTTCATGAGCAAACAAGGTGCGCAAAAAAGATATTAGATCTGAAGATGGCGTAGTTTGATATGGTTTGGCAAACATGCCTAAAGCATCTGAGAGTGCAGTGCCGGTCCATGCATCGCCGACATCAAGTGCAAGAATTTTCATATATTCCTGATTTAAAATTGTCATGATTTGAGTATACTCGGAAATTATAATTTAAAATATAAGGATTTATATGAGCGCATTCTTTGATAGCATCGGATCGGCCATTGAAATTATCATGGGTTGGCCCATTATTTTTTATGTCATTGGTGTGAGTATTATAGTGACCTGTGCATTGGGTTTTGTGCAGCTTCGCTATTTCTTTACGGCATGGAAATATACCTTTATGCCCTCAGATTCGGAGCATAAATCTGATATGAGTCCTATTCAGGCATTTATTAATACACTCAACGTAAGTATTGGAAATGGCAGCTTGGCAGGAATGGCAACAGCTATTTATTCTGGTGGTCCCGGTGCTGCATTATGGATCCTTATTATTACCTTACTATTAATGTCGGTCCGTTACGCAGAGGTATTTTTAAGTACCCATTTTGCCTTGCATGCACCAAAAGGAACTAAGCTTGGTGGGCCAATGCTCTATCTGCGTGCAATTAAGGGTGGGAAATTTTTAGCATTTTTCTATGCAGTCTCATGTTTTGTTTTTGGTCTTATTAGTGCCAGTTCGGCTCAAGCAAACTCAATCAGTTTAAGTATGATTACCACCTGGCAAGTTCCGGTACTAATGACTGCCTTTATTTTAACCGCATTTATTTTTTATGCGGTGGTTGGTGGAGCAGAGCGTATTGTAAAATTTTCTCAAATGATTGTGCCGTTAAAAGTAGGGCTCTTTTTTGGATCTGCACTGATTATTTTAATCTATCATTATGCAAATATCATTCCTGCGCTTAAATTGATCGTGAATAGCGGTTTAACCTGGCAAGCATTTGCCGGAGGTATGGCTGGATTTACCATTCAACAAGTAATGCGGTATGGTATTTTACGTTCAATCAATGCAACTGAATCTGGCTTAGGAACGGCGGCTATTCTATTTGGTTCAACCGGTTCAGTTCACCCGGTGCGTGATGCGATCATGGCTATGGCAACTTCATTGGTAAGTGCGATGGTTTGCTTTACCATTTCATTATGCATAGTTGCTAGTGGTGTCTGGAACTCTGGATTAACCAGCACCGCATTAACTATTGCGGCGTATAATACGGTGTTTGGCGCTGTTGGTGGTTGGATCATTGCCTTTTTATCAACGGTCTTTGGTATAGGTGTTATGGTTTCGTATGCGTACATTACCAAAGCTGCATGGGATGCGATTACCAATAATCGTTTTGCGTTCTTGTTTATTCTAATTTACTGTTCATTTGCATTTTTTGGCGCATGGACTGATAAAGTAACCTATTTATGGAGCTTAGTTGATGTATCGCTTGCCTGCATGGTCTTTATTAACTTGTTTGGCATTCTGTGCTTATTGCCGGTGCTGCGTGCAGGATTGCAATCATATAAAAATTTACATGCCAAGGAATAATGAGTGAAAAGATATCTGATAATGGCGAGTCTCCTGCTGACCATTTATTGTTACCCGATGAAGCGTTCGCGTTTTGAAAAACGATTTGAGGATTTTGCACGTAAAGCGCAAGAGAGTTCAAAAGTAGCGCGTATTGAAAGAATAGAAAAGCTAAAAAAGTTTTTTTATCCCAATCGAGATATTTCAGATGATGAGCAAAAAAATGCCCAGCAACATGCTGAAGCTGTAATAGCTGTCCTTAATGAAAAATACTTAACAACCTTACATAGTGATTTTTTATCGGAATTCATGACAGCATACGCGCAGCAGCCGGAGGCTGAACGTATTGGTCGACTATTGCAGCATGTGGTAGATACATCATACTGTATTACTGATTCACCGGATCAAAGAACAGTAGGTATCAAAAATAGTATCCAATTAATTGAAAATGATTCATGTATTAAATATTATATTATTACCGGTAGCACAAAGCGCGTTAAAAAAGTATTTCCTATAAGTTGGCAAGAGGCTATACCGCAGGCATTTAGTGCGGCTCAAAAATATCAGAACGCGCAACAAGAAATATCTTTGCAGCCATTCTAATAAAACAGATGTGAATATATACAACTTTGAATAACAAGAAAGATTTTATGAAGAAGAGTCTTCTCATTTTAGTATGCATATTTGGTTCTTCGATTCCGATGAATTGCGCCAAAATAAAACAGTCAGTGATTGTTGATCCAGTGCAATTAGCATTTGTACAAAAATTTTTTCCATCACTCTTAGTAAGTGCTCCTGTTAATTTAGAAAATGCGTGCGCAACCTATATGAATATTGCTCCAAGAAGACCAATTATGAATGATGTTTCATTTGCTGATGCTCGAAGATATGCCTGTCATCATTCAAATGTGCTAAGTGATATCTTTATAAGATATTCAAATGAGTTTATGAGTAGAGTATATAATTCATATATGACTGCTGAAAAAGCAATTCTTGATATTGAAGGTAATAAGAAGCTGATGCAGACTATTTTAACTGGTCAGACACATGTGTATACTCAACCCGAGTTGCTAAAAATAACAGATTCATTTAAAGAAGCGGTTAGAAATTATGCTAAACAATATTAGAAAAATGAGTAAAAAAATATTTGTGCTTTCGTTGTTAGTAGTTTTGCATTCCTGTAATGTGCTGAGCGCAATGTCTGAAGTGACAATAGTCAGTACTAACGATATAGAAAAAAAAGAAGCGTACCGAAATTTTTATTATCCTGAGGTCCAGGCAGCACAAGATTGCTCTTATGGATGCGCGATAGCATATATGTATTTTACCCACCAGCTGCCGAAAAAAAAGATTGCTGATGTAGTTCCCTTTAAGGATGCGTATAAGTATTGGACATGGGCAGGAAACTTGCCTGAAGCGGGAAGAGTAATCCCCGAAGTTAAAGAATTTACCAAGCAGGTGATGACTCGTGCATTTGCTCTTAGAAGTGCAATTCTTAATAATCAATTAATAGATAAAGAGTTATCTGACGCAGTAGATGAGATTAATGAAAAAATAAAGTCAGATACGCAGCGATTGAAAAAATGGCAACAGCTTGCTGTTATTATTGAATCATTTAAAAAAACTCCGATAGAGTCTTGTCATGGTTATTTAGGACACGATGTATAGATAAGGAATGTCTATGATGCGTTATACGGTATTACTTAGTTTTTTGTTTATTTCAATTGGTGCAATGGAGCAAGAGCTGCCATCATTAATTAATGGAATAAAATCTGATGAAGTAGAATATAATTATGTATTAGAATCTAAATTAATTAAATTGTTTAACGTGAAGTTTGGTATTGATTTTGATCGAGCTAAAGAAATTGATAAAGAGAATGATCCTGTTATTGCTCGTTTAGTTAAAACAGTAATAAACCGCGCCTTTGTGTTGCAAAATCCTGCTATGAAAAAGCGCTTTTGTGAATCATTTAATAATCCTAGAACAGAAATAGTTGCGGCTCATGATCTTATAGTGGTAGATGAGAATACTGTTAATGAAGCAGCGCGCTCAGTATTAGCCGAAAGACGTCTGCTGACTTACATCATGAAAGGCCATTATAACCAACCGTGGGTTGTGCGTCCTGAATTTGATCAAGAATTAAAAGCAATACGAACTAAATTTGGATGGAATGTCACCCATAAAATGCAAAATCCGCGTCTGGTTGCAATACTTTATCCTTCTCAAGCAACATGGAGATCTCAAAAGTCGGATCATCCTTCGAATCTGCGTTCATTAGAATTGCATGATATAATGAATGATTCCTCGGCAAAAAATAGCAGACAAACAGATAGATATTATAGTCCAAGAAGTAATCCTGATTGTGTGGTTAGTTAATCTATGAACAAAGAAATTGCTCTTGCCAGTGTATGGCCCATAAGTTGTCACACCGATTATATTGGTAAAAACTCCACCTTTGTTGCAATCAAAGGACAATCGAGTGATGGCATTAGTTTTGTTCCTTTAGCATTACAAAAGGGTGCGCGCACGATTATTGCAGATCAAACTGCTGAAATCAGTCCTGAGATTTTAGCAGCAATCAAGGCTGCAGATGCGAATTTAAAATTTGTTTCAAATACGCGCAGAGCACTTGCATTAGAATCGGCTGCGGCATGGCAACATCCTGCAGATAAGTTAAAAATTATTGCGATCACCGGCACTAAAGGAAAAACGACGACATCATGGTTGCTCTATCATTTACTGCACACTGCCGGCTACAAATCTGCTTTATTAAGTACGGTAAACAATAAAATTGGTACACAGTCTTTTCAGACACAATTAACGACTCAGCAACCTGATTACTTACATGCTTTTTTCCATACCTGTGTAAAAGAGAAAGTAGAGTATGTGGTAATGGAAGTTGCTGCACAAGCATTATCACTCAATCGTGTTGATGGGTTGAGTTTTGACGGAGTAATTTTTACTAATTTTGCTCAAGCACACGGAGAATTTTATGCAACTGAAACCGAATATGCTGATGCAAAAAAATCGATCGTTTCATTAGTAAAACCGGGAGCTCCGTTAGTTATTAATGCGGATGATGCCATTGGGTCAGAATTATTACATAAGTATCCTCATGCAATTTCATATGCAATGGATAAAAAAATGGCACGGCTTACCGGAGCTATTCAGTCATTGAGTGCTCAAGGTATTACAGGCGTTATAAATACACCGCAAGAAACTATTAACTTTGATTGTATGGCCTTAATTGGCAATTTTAATCTCTATAATATTTTAGCTGCCTATGGTATGGCATCCCGTTATGGCATATCAAACGAGCAAATAGTAGCAGGCCTTGCAAGCTTTGCTGGAGTTCCGGGTCGATTAGAGAAGATTTCTTTAGACAATGGCGCATTTTGTTTTATTGATTATGCACACAATCCATTGTCATTTAAATCGGTGCTTCCGCTCTTACGCTCAATGACCGATCATCTCATTGTGGTTGCCGGTGCCGGTGGTGACCGTGATCGCGCAATGCGGCCGGTAATGGGACAATTAATGGCAGAGTATGCCGATCGCATTTTT
>CAZPZX010000031.1:0-12192 GCA_964591235.1 uncultured Pseudomonadota bacterium | reverse complement strand
TAGTACCGGTGAAAATGCCGGTTACCCGCGGAAGGACGGAAAGACCCCGTGCACCTTTACTATAGCTTGACATTGATTTTTGGATTTATATGTGTAGGATAGGCGGGAGACTGCGAAGTTGCGGCGCTAGCTGCGATGGAGTCAACGTTGAAATACCGCCCTTATGGATTTGAAAATCTAACTTTGTCCCGTAAACCGGGCAGAAAACAGTGTCTGGTGGGTAGTTTGACTGGGGTGGTCGCCTCCTAAAATGTAACGGAGGCGTTCAAAGGTTCTCTCATGACGAATAGAAATCGTCGGCTGAGTGTAAAGGCATAAGAGAGCTTAACTGCAAGACAAACAAGTCGAGCAGATGCGAAAGCAGGACTTAGTGATCCAGTGGTCCCGCATGGAAGGGCCATTGCTAAACGGATAAAAGGTACGCCGGGGATAACAGGCTGATCTCCTCTAAGAGTCCATATCGACGAGGAGGTTTGGCACCTCGATGTCGGATCTTCACATCCTGGGGCTGAAGAAGGTCCCAAGGGTTTGGCTGTTCGCCAATTAAAGTGGAACGTGATCTGGGTTCAGAACGTCGTAAGACAGTTCGGTCCTTATCCTCCGTGGGCGCAGGGTATTTGAGGAGGGTTGTCCCTAGTACGAGAGGACCGGGATGAGTAAGCCTCTGGTGTTCCAGTTGTTCCCCAAGAGCAGCGCTGGGTAGCTAAGCTTATTAGAGATAACCGCTGAAAGCATCTAAGTGGGAAACTCGCTCCAAGATAAGATACCCCGTATGACTTCGGTCATACATTAAGATCCCTTGAAGACTACAAGGTTGATAGGCTGGGTGTGTAAGCACTGTAAAGTGTTGAGCTAACCAGTACTAATAGATCGAACGTTTTTATCACATAAAATTTATGTTGGTTTACTACGCTGAGTACTTAATTTACATTACCAAAAATAAATGCTATCATTCTAACGAGTGATAGCGGTCACAAGAACAAATTATGAAAAATTTCTGGTGGGTATAGCTACAGGGAAACACCCGTTCCCATTCCGAATACGGTAGTTAAGTCTGTAGCGCTGATGATACTTGTCTGGTAACGGACTGGAAAAGTAAGTACTGCCAGGTTATATTAAAGCCTCGATTAATTTCGAGGCTTTTTTATTGCTTTAAATTATCATTTTCTTTTTTGGGTATCTAATCCTATAAGATCTTCTTCTGATCAAGCGTTTTTATTCTTATAAAATTTCGCTATTAAAAATTATACCGGTTATGTATCAATTCTATTTTTATAGAAAGACGTTAAACTAAAAGCAAAAATTAATGTATTAACATCATTATAAGGATGAGCTATGAAATTTAACTCATATAAGTTATTAGCGTTGTTTTGTGTAATTACAGCAACCGCTCTTCATGCATCAGATAAAGAATCTGATTTATTAGCAGTGGAAATAAGTGCACAGCCCATGATGGTAGACATACAAGCTCAAATGAGTCATGTTATGGATAATTTGTATGAATTAATTATGCCTGATTATAAAGTAATATATAAAAAATATTATTTTGAAATTGAGTGGCTTGAGCATAATTATGTTGTCTATCGTGAAGAAGGTAATATTATTCTAAATACAATTGCATTTGAATTCCAAAACGTGATTATGGAAAAATTAGATAGCTTCTTTGATATTATTTTAGCTCAAACAAATGCACCAGCAACAGTTCAAGAACGTGAAGCATTTAAAACTCTTATGGTGCAGATGATGCCACTCATGATCACTCAAGGCCTCATGAAAAATGCTGAATTAAAAAGTAGCGTATATCAAGAGATAATGGCTGAAGAGAAATAGTTGTTAGACAATATATTTAAAAAGCCCCAGTATTACACGCTGGGGCTTTTTAAATATTAACTTTTTTAAAGGAGATGAAATGGTTGTAAAACGCTCAGATCTTTCTTGGATTTTAGTTTCAGATATTAACAAAGCTAAGAAGTTTTTTACCGAAGTGCTTGGACTTGAAATTCGTAGCGATACACCTGAATATGGCTGGATCGAATTAATGCCTAAAGAGGGAGGCAGTGCATTAGGTATAGGTCAATATAATCCTCAATATGGAAAAGATGCAAAACCGGGTGAAAATGCGATTATTACCTTTACCGTTGCTGATATTGTCAAAGCTAAAGCCTTACTCCAAGAAAAAAACGTTACCTTAATGGGTGACATTGTTGAAGTGCCAGGTCACGTTAAAATGTTGTTTTTCGCCGATGAAGACGGAAATAAATTTCAATTAGTTCAAGTTTTAAATGAACCTGTTCATGGAAAAGGCTGTTGTTAATTGATTTTAATTACGCATAATAATGCCGATAAGATTCATAATCGGCATTTCTTTTTCTGTATCCCATTTTACATGTAGTTGATATAGAATAATTGTATGATTGCCAATTATTCCATTTTTATTTATGACTAAAAATAAAAGGGTTGTTATGAATAATAAGTTGATTTCAGTGTTATTTTTTTCTCTCATTAATGGAAATCTATTTCCCAATACTCCCGGCAAAACAGTTCCACTTCATGAACTAAAAGAAAGATTAGCAGTAGAAAAAGAACTTGCCCAAGTTACAAAAGATAAAGATCGCGATACACAAAAGGCTATTTTGCTTTTGGGTGGATCGGCAGCTTTGCTCGGGCTTTCTAAGCTTCTTCAAAATAAAGCAGGATTAGGTGGGCTTGGAAGAGTTTTTAACTTATCTGCAGGTGAGTTTCAAGCTGCATGCGCATTAGCAAGTACTGTTTCAGCTATTGGCGTAGTTGCAAAGGATTCTATTGCAGAACCATGCAAAAGTGCAGCGTGGAGGATACCGGTAATGGCTGCAGTTGGTGGTCTTGTTTCACATAACTCAGTTCATGCGTTTCTAGGTAATTTTCCTATGGGAATAGGAGATTGGTTTAAAGCAAACCCTCCTTCAGATAAAAAAGGCATCTTTGCAATTTATGCATTGTTTGCGTGGCACGGATTAAAACCAAGCTTGGATCGTTTTGAAAATTGGGCTTCAAAGAAAGTGTCTGATTATTCAAAAGAATACTGGGCGTAATTAAATACAAAAAGCCGCGTAAAGTCCGCGGCTTTTTTGCTTCTTAAATCTTTGTTATAAAATATCGATATTAAATAGTTCCTCGAACTTTGCAAAATCAAATAAGCAACGTTTTGTTGCGAGCCAATTCGGCAAAATCTCTTGTGCATATTCCATAAAAGCAAGTAACCCGATTCTACTGACTGTTTTCCCATTTTCATCTTGATATTTTTCAGGAAATGCAATCCCGATTCCAAATAAACGAGGCCCAAGAATGCCACTAGGATCATCGAAGTTCAAATACGGGGCATTATTGATAGTTGGGATATCGTTTCGTTCAAAACCGACGGCATAAATGATTTTAGTGCAAATCGGCAGCCATGCTTTTAGCGCATCGCAAGAATTGTATAAGCGTAAAAGATTTGCGGGTGGAGTCTTTAGTAGGACATCCTGAGCCCAACGTGCCGTTGCTGCTTTGAGTCCTGACTCTCCACCAAACTCTATAGGATTTCTATAAAAGTTTATGATGCGCCCGGTTGGCAATTCTGAAAGATATTTCAACAATAAAATTGCTGATTGTGCACTTCCAACAACCGCAATCGTATCTTTTGAGGAAACATATTTTGAAAGTGTTTCTTTATCGAGGGCAAGGTCTAAAGGAATTTCATTTTTGCAATCATAATCTAATTTCTTAGGGTGCGAACCCAGGGCTAATACCACATGTGATCCGGTAAAACATTCTTTTGAAGTGCCAATATGCCAAACGTCATCTGCAAAGTTGAGTGCACATAAATTATCTTTTTTACACCGTACTTTGGAACAGAAATATTTTGAGATATCTGAAAGCGGTTCTACTATTACTTGCAAGGGATATTCAATTTCTGGATCAAGATCAAACAGCTTTTCATATGCCGGAGAATTTGCTTCCATGAATACTTGGCATGATTGTAAAAATTCAATATATGTTTTAGTTTTTGCGTTTCCCGGTACCGAACTATAATATTTTCCTAAACGGCCAACATTAAATTCAGGATCCAACCAGACTATACTTTTTGGATCAGTTCCCAATTCTAACAGTAAACCAATAATGATAATTCCTGCTGGTCCAGCTCCGACAATGACCCATTCCGCATCACAGTTGGTGCTGATAGATCTTTTAGGAAAGAGCGATTCCGAAAATACAAAACGTGTTGATAGTAAAAGCAAGACTATACTCAATGCAATTTTTTGAAATCTTGTCATGGGCTTCTCCTTTAATTGCTTTTACTGTACTGTATTGCTGAAAATAATTACAAGAGATCATAGTAACAGATGCTCTTGATCGTTATTCTATAAGTATTTAGGAGAATATATGAAGATATTATGGGCTCTAATTGTTTCTTTAACCGCTTCTATTAATGGGTTGCAATTATCTCAGTTTGAAATTCAACAAATTGGACAAAGAGTTTGGCAGAATGAATGTGGGAAAAAAGTTGATAAGCTTATTTCCTGGAATCCTCAGGAAGAGTTTCCTTCGTTAGGTATTGGTCATTTTATATGGCATACGCATGCTAACAGAACACCTTTTTCTTCCCAATTTCCGGATTTAATTGCCTATTTAAAAAAACATAATGTTAAAATTCCTTTTTGGTTACGTGTAAAATATGCGCCTTGGCAAGATCGTCAAGCATTTTTAGACGATCTTAACTCAAAACGAGTACAAGAATTACAAAAAATGCTGTACGATACCATCGATTTGCAAGCGCAATTTATTGTGCATCGTTTTCAAAATCAATCAATACCTGCCATGATTGAATTATTAGAGTATAAAGAGCAACGATTTCTTAAAAAACAGCTACAGCGTATGTATGCAACTCCCGGTGGAGTATTTGCATTAATTGATTATGTTAATTTTAAAGGTGACGGGACCAATCCTCAAGAGCGCTACAATAATGTTGGTTGGGGTTTGCTACAAGTGCTTTTGCATATGAAAGAAACTCATTTTGCTTTACAGGATTTTGTGACGAGCGCGCGAGAGCTTCTGACATTACGGGTGCAAAATGCGCCTAAAGAGCGAAATGAGCAAAAATTTCTGAAAGGATGGGAAAATAGAGTGCAAAACTATTTAACCATTAAATAAACTGAGCAACTCATACACATTCGTAAAACGTTTTGCCTGGCAGGAACCGCCTTCAATTTTTTGATTTTTTGCGACAAGCAGTTGTTTGATGCCAAATTTTTCTGCTTCTTTAACAAATAAATTGATCTGATTAATCGGCTTAATTTCACCGGTTAAGGAGATTTCGCCTAATGCAATCGATTTATCTGGTAATGATTGCTGAAAATAGCTCGATAATAATGCGAGTGCAATACCTAAGTCTGTTGAGCTGCCTTTGATTTTAAAACCACCACTCACTTTAAAGAAGATATCATTGGTGCTTAATTTCACATGCAGATATTTTTCTAAAATTGCCGCAATTAAAACAACTTGCTTTTGATCCAAACCCGAGACAACACGCTGTGGAATTCCCAGCTTAGATTCTATTGTAAGTGCCTGCAATTCAATTAATAAAGGGCGTGATCCTTCAATGACACTGACCAATACTGAGCCGGGTGCATGAGAAAGCTCACTAATAAGATGTTCATTAATATTGGGGACCTCTTGCAAACCGTTTTCCCGCATTTCAAAAAAGCCTAATTCATTGATGGTTCCAAAACGGTTTTTAACCGAACGCAATACGCGCGTTTGCCAGCGATCTTCTCCTTGTAAATAAAACACTGCATCAACCATATGCTCTAATGTTTTTGGGCCGGCGATAGTACCTTCTTTGGTAATATGCCCGCTTACAATAACGGTGATGCTATTTTCTTTTGCTAGACGCATTAAATGAAAAGCTGACTCGCGCAGCTGCCCGACGCTGCCCGGAAATGAGGTTGCATTTGAGGTGTAACAGTTTTGAATCGAGTCGATGATCACAACGTCAGGCTTTTGTGATTGCGATGTTGCAATAATCGTCTCTAAATCTGCTTGATCAGAGAATAATAAGTTATCATTAATGCAATCTAACCGTTGTGCGCGCTGCTTTACTTGTTGCAGTGATTCTTCAGTAGAAAAATAGTACACGACATGATCTTTTGCTAAACCGTTACAGATTTGTAAAAGCAGCGTTGATTTACCAATACCTGGATCGCCGGTTAGAATAATAAGTGAACTGGGCATAATCCCACCACCAACAACGCGATCCCATTCAGCAATATTACTCAGCATTCGCTCTGCAGGTGTGGTTTCGACGGTATTTAGTTGCATCATGGTGACTGTTGCACCACTTGATTTGGGATTTACTTTTGAACCCGGGACTGTTGATGCAGGTGCACTAATTTGTTCTGAAAACGTGTTCCATTCATTGCATTCAGGACAACATCCCATCCATTTTACAGATTGATAGGTGCAACTGCTACAAAAATAACTAATTTTTTGCTTTGCCATTGGATTCTTATATTAAGATTTTTCTAAGTTGATGTATGATAAAATATGAAAAACTATTGCACAAGGTACCAAAAATAGCGGAATCAAACCGGTAGGGAATAAATTAATTTGATTATAAAAGTTAAAGGCAAATAGTTGTTGAGGTCCCGGTAGGCTAGTAAATCCAAAGACAAATGCAAAAATAAAGTCCAACATTCCTAAGACAATAAGAGTTAATAACCCTGATCGGGTAAATGTTTGAGAACAAAATAAATAAAGCGCAAATAAGCCTACTATTATATCTCCTATTCCTGCAGGAATAGCAAAGCTTTCAGGAATATTTCCACGCACCATCTCTAGAATAAAGAGAGCGCCGATTAACCTAAAGATTTGCAAAAACACTAAAGATTTCTGGTTAAGGTTTTTGAGTTCATGTTTGTAAGACCAAGTAATCAATGCGGGAATAATCCATGCTCCCAGAATAATTAGCCCACCAAAGGTAACTAAGCGATCAACAAGAGCATACATTGTCATTGTTAGAGAAAGACTTGCAAGCAAAATGGTAATTAAAGATATTTTTTTTGCTTTTTGGATAGGTAATACAAAAAACCAATATATGCTTACAAAAAAACAGCTAAAAATAATTATAAAAACGCTTATCCATGAGGCATTATGCATGACATTCATTAATTTAATCCTTCTTCTTTTGCCGTATTAGTATGTAAAAATTTTATCGATACTATAACATCCACGGCAGCGCGCTTGATATGCTTCTTGTGCACCAATCATTACCACCGGATCATCATATTTGGCCGGATTTCCATTTACTAATCGTTGACTAAAATGTGCATCGTGACCACACTCAGTGCAAATAGCATGCAATTTAGTAACTTTGTCAGCGATTGCTAATAACGCTGGCATACATCCAAAAGGTGCACCACGAAAATCAAGATCAAGACCAGCAACAATGACTCGTTTTTTATCGTGAATAAGTTTGCATACAACGCTGATTAATTCTGGTGCAAAAAATTGTGCTTCATCAATACCAATAACACTTGCCCCATTTACATGTGCAATTTCGATGATATCAAAAACATTTTCAAGTGGTTTTGCATCAACTTTACTACCATTATGCGATACCACATATTCTAACCCGTACCGATTATCTATGTGAGGTTTGAAGGTGATAACATTTTGCTGCGCAATTTTTGCACGACGCAATCTTCTAATTAATTCTTCCGATTTTCCGGAAAACATAGGACCGCAAATGACTTCCAACTGTCCATGTGATGCATGTTGTATACAATGATTTTTTTTATCCATGAAAAACTCGTGCATTTTTTTATTTATCTTTTTTTCTGCTTGTGAGAAAGTATATCATCAAAGAAAAAGATCGTCATTTAAAGAAAAAATATGCAATATATTTTATTTTTTTTACTTACTGTTCAAACAGTTTTTGCCGGAAGAGAATTTCTTAATTGGAATCCTTCTGAAAAATTGCATGAATTTATCTTACGTCATCATCAGATAATGACACACCTTGATGGTAAGTTCACTACGGATCAAGAATGTGCTATATGGTATCAAAAGTTTCAAGAATTATGGACTGAAGTAGAAAGCACGGAATTCATCTTTAATCAATATTTTATAAATCATGTTAATGTCATTACCAATAAACAAAAAAAAGTGTATGACGAATTCAGAAAATTATTAGCGAAAAGTAAAGCTAAGAATGTCACGGCGCAACTAATTGGAGAAGTAGTGGTGGAACATTTAATAAGGACATCAAGGCAGGCACAATGAAAAAAAGCATAAATGATTCACTCAGCAAATTTTTAGCACAATCAGGGGTTGCCTCGCGTCGTAAAGTGGTTGATTTGATAGAGCAAGGTCATATAAAGGTTAATAATAAAATAGTTAAAGAACCCGGCTACAAATTATCTGCTAACGACGTAGTAACCTACAATAATAAACTAGTACGCGCTGAAGAAAAAATATATGTATTATTAAATAAACCCACGGGATATGTTACGACTGTTTCAGACGAAAAGGGCCGCAAAACGGTTATGGATATTCTTAAAAGAAATTTCAAGCAACGATTATATCCGGTAGGTCGCTTGGATTATGATACCAGTGGTCTTTTGATTATCACTAATGATGGAGACTTTGCGCAATCGCTGGCACATCCACGATTCCAGATGAGTAAAACGTATGCAGTGACTTTGGATCGCTGGCTATCGCATGAAGATCTTGCGCAGATTAAAAATGGCCTTACTTTGCATGATGGATTTATTAAAGTTGATGAAGTCAGCTATATGCCGCCTCAAGCGCGCAATCATGTCACCGTAAAATTGCACAGTGGCAAAAATAGAATTGTTCGAAGAATTTTTTCGCACCTGGGTTATACCGTAAAAAAATTAGATCGGATCGGTTATGCGCAATTACATAAAAAGGGTTTGCCGGTAGGAACGTGGCGCTATCTTACTGATCAAGAAATTGAAATTTTAAAAAATAAAAAATGAAAGTGTAACTATGTCTACTTCTTACATTGCTATTGAACAATCACCACAGTTACAAGGAACTTTAGAATTAGTAGGTGCAAAAAATGCGGTCCTCGTTATTATTGCATCATTAATACTTACTAAAGGTAAATCACGCTTAACCAATGTGCCTGCATCTGATGATGTTTTGCAGATGATAAAATTGATGCAAGCATTGGGTGCTGAAGTTTTTTTCTATCCGCAAGAACATTTATTAGAAGTTGATACGTCTACTATTACTAAGTTTCAAGTAAGTGCCGATATCATGAAAAAGATGCGTGCATCGATTTTAGTTATGGGGCCATTACTAGCTCGTTTTGGAAAAGCAGATATTGCGCTTCCGGGTGGATGCGTGATTGGAACGCGTCCGATCGATTATCATTTAAAAAATTTAAGAAAGATGGGCGCTGCCTTTGAAGAGTGTGGTGATTTTTTAACCGCGCGCGCTGATTTATTGCATGCACAACGCATTGTTTTAGAATATCCCAGCGTCGGAGCAACTGAGAATATTATGATGGCAGCGACACTAACACCCGGAACAACTGCAATTATTAATGCGGCGCTTGAACCGGAAGTTTTTGATCTGATTGCGATACTTAAAAAAATGGGTGCAAAAATCTCTATCGAAGCTCCGGCAACTATTTACATTGAAGGTGTTTCATCGTTAGCGCCGGTTGAACATGCAATTATTCCTGATCGTCTTGAAGCGGGAGCATTGTTATTAGCTGCTGCTATCACCGGCGGATCAATTTGTTTACCACAAGCGCACGCCTATTCGATGGACGTCTTTTTAATGAAATTAGAAGAGATGGGCCATGAACTAATTATCGGTGAGCAAGGAATTGGTATTACTTTAAAAGCAACTAAAGAGCCGCGCGCAACTTCTTTTAAAACCGCTCCATATCCGGGATTCCCGACCGATTTACAAGCACCATTTATGGCAGGGTTATGTTTAGCGCAAGGAACAAGTATTGTTGAAGAAACCGTATTTGAAAATCGCTTGCTTCATGTTAGAGAATTACAAAAAATGGGTGCGCAAATTAAAGTTGAGCATAATAAAGCAGTAGTTACCGGCGTCGATAAACTCTATGGAGCTTCAGTTATTGCAACTGATATTCGGGCTTCATGTTCCTTAGTTCTGGCAGGTTTAGTCGCCCATGGGTCAACAATCATGACCGGAATCCATCACTGGACGCGCGGATATGAAGGATTAGAAGTCAAATTAAGTAAAATGGGTGCTCGAGTAACGTTATACGATGAAGCAACTCAGATAACTGCATCAGGTATTTCGCATGAAACATGGGAAAAGCAAGAGATTAATCGATAGCTACCCCTATTCCGGTTGTTCAATTGCGGTTGCTACCATGCATCAGAAAGAAACTGTTATTGAACCTTGTGTGCGTGAGTTTTTAAAAGCTCACTGTAGGATTCCGCCTATCAATACTGATAGTCTGGGTACTTTTTGCCCAAAAGTTGTGCGAAAAGATACCATACTAAATACCGTAATTAAAAAAGCCCATATGGGAATGCAGGAAGCTGAACTTTGCTTAGGAATTGCTAGTGAGGGATCATTTTTCACTGATTATTTAACCCTAGCAGGGGTTGCTAATCATGAAGTGATGGTATTTATTGATACTGTTAGAGATTTAACAATTATTGAAGAATCGATCAGTTACGATACTAATTTTCAGCGCTATGAGATTCATAAACCGTTTGAAATGACCGCTGATTTTAAAGAATTTCTATTAAAATCACGTTTTAATTCTCATGCACTTATGGTATGTGGTTCAGAAAATGGTCAGATTACTGTAATCACTAAGGGTATCACTGATCAGCAGATTTTAGTTGATGAAATAAAAAAACTTCAAAGTTCAGGATTTACAGATATTGCTTTGGAAACTGATATGCGTGCGCATTGTAATCCAACGCGTATGAAACATATTAAAACTCTGGCAAGAAAGCTCATGAAACGTGTAGCTACTTTGTGTAAAGCATGTAACGCCCCGGGTTTTGGAATTACCCAACTGATCCGTGGTTTGCCGTGTAGTCTTTGCAATAATCCTACTGATCTTATTAAAGAAGAACAGCACAGGTGTCTTAAGTGTTCATATACCCAATCACAATTATACCAGTTAAATCCCCGCTACTACGCTGAACCGTATGAATGCTCTCTTTGTAATCCATAGAATATATTGATTTTCAAATAGAATTATAACTGTGAGATGCCGATTTTTTAGGGTTACTTAATTGACTTAAGTGATAAAAAAGTCGATTCTGAAAGAAGCAGGTAAAATCTGTCTAGTATGCAAAATTACAACTATCAAATTGGGGTTGTCGGAAAAAAAGTTATTTATATTTTAGGTTTTGTTTTTAGTTATATTATTCTGACAGTGCTAACATTGCTTTAACGGGTGCTGCATAGGTTGGCCCTCTCGTTTGAATTGATCAGGTACCCTAATCGTGGATTGACCAGTTAGAAGGTAAAGAGACATCAATAATATATGCAGATCTTTTGGCTCAAGAATAAAAGGAATAATTATGTTTAAAGAATTTAAAGAGTTTATCAGTCGAGGTAATGTAATCGATTTAGCAGTTGCGGTTATCATGGGTGCAGCATTTACTAATATTGTCCAAGCATTAGTAAAAGATGTGATTACTCCGATTATCGGAATATTTTTAGGTGGTATCGATTTTAGTAATCTTTCGATTTCATTGGGACATGCTGCTATAAAATATGGAAGCTTTATACAATCGATTATTAACTTTTTGGTTATTGGTTTTGTGGTATTTATTATTGTAAAAGCAATCTCGAAAATCGAATCAAAGATTGAGAAAGATCTTTTGAAAACTGAAAAAGAGATTGAAGAAGAAAAACTACTTTCTGCTGAAGTAAAAGAGTTACGTGAAATTAAAAATATTCTAAAAAGTAATAGCTTATCTCAGAAGATGTTTAAATAACTATTTTTTCTTATGCACACCCGGCAATGCTTTTGGTATCTCTTTGACAACTAAATGGGCTGCTTTATCAGTACGCAATCCTTTATAACGTCCAACCCGTAATTTTCCATCACGGGTCCATTCAGCAAATTGAAACTCAGCAACAAGTTTTGGTTTTATCCAATGTATACCCTGCGATGATCCATCAAAATTATCAAAC
>CAZPZX010000030.1:0-12633 GCA_964591235.1 uncultured Pseudomonadota bacterium | reverse complement strand
TTAGTAAAACTACTATTTTTCGATTCTGCCAAGACATATAAGCGCAAAATAAAAGAACAGATTTATGCAGTGCTGGTTGAAAAGCAATTTACTAAAGAACAGATTTTAGAAACCTATTTAAATCATGTGTATTTTGGTTTTGGTATATATGGTGTTGAAGCTGCAAGCCAACGTTTTTGGGGCAAACATGCATCGCAATTAACGATTGATGAAAGTGCAACGCTTGCGGCGGTGATTAGAAGTCCGGGCCATTATTGTCCTATTATTGTTCCTGAAGCAGCTCGAAAGCGTCGAAATATAATCTTGCATTCGATGCATAAACTAGGATTTATTTCTCAAGATCAGTATCAAGAAGCAATTAAAGTACCGATGATGGTAAAAGAAGCGGACACCAGCGTTCTGGCACCGCATTTAAAAGAGATGATTCGCATCCAATTAGAAGAAGAGATTGGTAAAGGAGTTTTGTATACGGGTGGATTAATCATTCAAACAACGATTAATCGTCATATTCAAGAATGTGCGCAAAAAAGTTTTCATGAACATATGAGTCAGTTTAAAAAAGATATCATGCCTGAAGTTGATGGGGGTTTGCTTACGATTGATAGCAAAACCGGCGAAATAAAAGCGATGGTAGGCGGATATGATTTTAATAGTTCAAAAGTGAATCGTGCATGGCAAGCACGACGGCAAATGGGCTCAGTCTTTAAACCAATTATTTTTGCAGCAGCAGTGCAAGCGGGTGCAAGCTTTGCCGATACTGAAATCGATGAACCTATTACCATCGAGCAATACGGTGCATTATGGCAGCCGAATAACTATAACAAACGTTTTGAAGGACAGATGACGCTGGCACATTCAGTAGTTCGTTCTAATAATATTATTTCGGTAAAAACATTACTTAAAACTGGAATACTTAATGTCGTTCAATTGGCGCAAGCGTGCCATTTAGAAGATAAGATTAATCCTTATCCGTCACTTGCGCTCGGATGCATCGATGCAAAATTAAAAGAAGTAACGGCGATGTTTAATATCTTTGCCAATAAAGGTCAGTATGTTGAACCATATGTAATAAAATCGGTCAAAGATCAATGGGGCACTCGTATTTATAAAAGTAATCCAAAGCATGATCAGGTATTGCCCGAGATTGTGGTGGATAAGGTAGCAAAAGTTTTAGAGTTGCCCATAAAGCGTTGGCGCCATGCGTACAAGCAACAATTATTGGAAGATGATGTGATTTGCAAAACGGGAACCACTAACGATTGCCGCACCTGCTGGTTTGCCGGATCAACGCCGGAACTAACTACCGCAATTTACATTGGATGCGATGATAATCGCTCTATGGGAGATGTCTATCCAATTAAAACTGCTTTTCCCATTTGGCTTGGCTTACATAGTGCATTAAAACCAACCGGTAAAAAATTTAATTATCATCCATCTTTAAGACCGGTATTAGTCAATCAATATACCGGCCATTTAGTGCGTGGGCATGATCATGATGCGATTGAGATATTTATATAAAATCAAAAAGGCAACCTAAAACGGTTGCCCTTCTGAGAGTCAAGATGAACTTGTTTATTGAGTTAGTGCCGTCGATTTTGGCAATAACGGATTAATAATTGTGTGAGTGAAGCTGAATATTAAGTTTTCAAAATCAACAAGACGTTGATCATTTAGTATTCGATTCTTTTGGAATCCGTATATACCGCCGGTATACTCAGTTTCAATTTTACTGAGAGTTTCCGCTTTTACTTTAGAAAATACCGTATTGAGTTCTAGCGCGATTCTTCTACCTTCTGAAATTGCGTTAATTGCTGCTTGATGCGTTGCCTGATTTGTAAAAGTTGGGTCTTGATTAATTTGTTGTAAAACTTGACCAAAAGCTTGAACTGTTCTTTGAATGATATTTCTTGAGCGAACATATTCTGTATTTTCATCTGCAGTTTTCATGGTTGGTGCCAGTGCATCATAACCTCTATCAAGAATATCAAATTGAGTCGCTAAATGAGTAACATTGCTTAATATGTTACGGCGATATTCATCATTCAGAGTTATTGGAGGTTCTTGTATAACTACGGCTAATGTTGGCTTAGAAGCTTGAGCCTTATAGGCTTCATCTAATTTTTGACGCAATTGCTGTAATTCTATTTCTTGGCCAGCGGTTGAAGCTCTTAATTTTCGAAGTTCCATATCACGAGCTTCTAATAAGCCGCGTTGAGTTGTAATATTTCTTTCATAGTGAGCTTTTTGATTAGCTGCTATTTCACGTTCTTCTTGTAATTGTTGACCTAAAGCTCTATTTGCGTTTGCTTCTTCTTGCGCTTTAGCTTGTTGAGCAGCTGCTTCTTTTGAAGCTGCACGTTGAGCAAGGCGCGCGTCAATTAACTTAATCTGATTTTCTTCTAATAACTGTTGAGCAGTTTTAACACCCGGTTGATTTTGAGCAGGGACTACCGGCGCCTGAGCTGGCTGTTCTGATTGGCCAAATAAGCCATAGGCTTTGGCTGCCTGATAACCCGTATAAAGGGCTAAAACCGCTGCACCGGCATACCCTGCTTTTTTTAGGGTATTTTTCCAGGGGTTAGCCTGGATTGAACCTGACACTAAGACTGGTAAGATAAGGGATAAAAGTACTAATTTTTGTTTATTCATCTTAACCTCCATTAAATTTGAATATACTATAATTGTATCATATAGTTTCTATCTGTCAATCTATGCAATTTGGCCTTGACAAATAGAAACTATTAGTTTCCGAACCTGTAAATTCAGCGAACAAAAAGTGCATAAATCGCTAAAAAAATATGTCACTAACGATTTCTAGTAATTGCCTGTGCCGTTCAGGTATCCTTACAAATAAAAAGGGATCTTTAAGGGGGATTTTCTATGAAGCATGGTGATAAAGCGCTTATTGAAGCGTGTCAAAAATGTATCGATTTGTGTGAAAAAGGAATCGATATCTGCCAACGTTTAGTCGATAGTTGCAGCATTAGTTTAACTAAAGAGTGTGCTGCTGAATGTGGTAAGTGTGTTAAAAATTGTGCCCAAGTAATTCAAGCTGCTCAAAACTGTATTCAACTATGCGAGGCCCATATTGTTAATTGTAATAAGCCTTCGTGTAAAACTGCATGCTTGGAATGCATTAAAGCGTGCAAGGCGTGTGTTGCAAACTGTGAAAAATGTATTCCGCAATGTCACGCCGAAAATATTGAATGCATGAAAGAGTGTTTAAACAATATCAAGCATTTAACTGATTGTTCATTAGCATGCCAAACATGCATCAATCATATGGAATAATTATACATTAATCAGAGATTGTGGTGCTGGACGTGTGGGCGTTGGAGTATGAATGTATTTATTCAATATTCTAAACAGCACCATATTATCATGCTTAATTTCTTGTTCTGTGAGCATGGTAATCAGCTCCGGATACTTACTTGATAAACCACGCGCATTATCTTTTTGATGACCGGTATAGGAAGTTTCTAATGGTATGGCAATACTTGGGGTTTTAAAGAAGATAGCTTCAAATAAAGAGCCTGCGCCTGCTCTGCTTATGATTACATCAGCAGCAATGTAACAGGGGGCCAAATCATCTTTATAATGGAATACATGCGCAGGAATATCTAAATCAGCATAAAACGTTTGCCAATTAGTAGAATCAGCGCTGCCGGTTTGATGAATCACTTGAATTAATGAATACAAATGCGGATTTAAATCGATCCATTCTTTAATGCATCTATTAATAAAAACAGAGCCTTGTGAGCCGCCGTTAATAAAGATAGTTTTTTTGCCCGGAAGTAATTTTAATTGATTTAGGGCTGTCTCAACACTCATATCTTTGAGCGCAGGATTAAAACGGATTGGGTAAGACACAACTTCTGTTTTTTGCGCTGGCAGATAAGCAATTGCTTGCTCAAAACAAACATAAATTTTAGTAGCATACTTACTTAAAAAGCGATTTGCTTTACCCGGTTTTGCATCAAGATCATATAAATGAATGGGAATGCGCAAAAATCGTGCCGCCAAACAAATAGGAATTGAAATATAGCCACCCATACCAACTACGCATTCAGGTTGTTGACTGCGTAATTCTTTGTAAGCCTTAAAAAAAGCGCGCGCAAAAAAGATTCCAAAAACTAACATCTTAAAGATATTAAAAAAGGGAACATTACCCAGTTTTAGAGGAATATGTTTACTAATAACACTGCCTTGTTTTTTGATAATCGCTAAATCAAGGTGATGGGCAGTCGTAAAAAAAATAATCTCTGCAGTAGGATTGTGTGCTTTAATCTGACTTGCAAGGGTTAAGGCAGGGATGATGTGGCCACCCGATCGTCCGGCAACGAAAGCAACTTTTTGCGTATTCATACGTTTATTCTCAATTCAAAAATCTTTTATCCAATAGTGGATTGGCATAAGTGTAGCATGCTCTAAAAAAAGAGGCATACTTTTTTTAGAGAAAAATAGTACGAACACTTTTTTGCCAATCCCGTAAAAAATGATTAACGATTTGCTAAGAGCGCCTTTATTTTAGATCGTTCATAATCGTTTTTAGCCAGAGCCGTCGCTTTTTGAAACAATTGGTTTGCAACGGTTATATTTCCCTGTTTTTGATAACATTTACCCAAATGACATTGCACGGTAAAATCCTGCGGATGTGCTAACGCTACTTTTTCTAAAATTCTAATCGCATCGGCGTAATTCTTTTGATGGTAGAGAATAACTGCTTTAGTATCAAGAAAGTGAGAATTATCGGGATCTTTTGCCAGAGCTTTAGAAATATGAATGTGAGCTTTATCAAGATCATTTGTTTTGCTGGCATAAATATACGCAAGTAAATTATGTAACGGCGGATAATCAGTTACCCAACTTAAATTATCTTCTAATGTTTTTTGTGCATGATGCCAATGTTGCAATTCATATTCTACTAATGCTTTTTGGAATACCAATTTTGTTTTGATCGTGGTATTGCTTACTAACCTGAGTGCGCGATCGATTGCTTTTATTGCGATATCTTTATGATGAGGATCGCGTAATGCAATATCTACTTGGTAAATAGCAATGATTTCCGCGTGTGGATGTTTGTGTGCTAACACATCTAGGCTTTTTAAAGCTTTTTGATAGTCAAGACCAATATAGGTTAATAGATGCAGGGCTTTTACCCACAACTCAGTTTCTGCCTGATGCGATGCCCACTCTTGAATGCTAGCCAGTGCAGAATCAAATTGTTTTTGCTGCACGAGAATCTGCAGCTTTAATAGTTTGGCTTCTGTATCATCAGCATGGGAAGATAAATAGTGATTCACTTCATGTAAGGCTTTTGCATACTCTTGTTTTTCAAACAGTTGTGCTGCGGTGTTGAGCGTGGCTTTGGGATCTGCATTACTATGTTGTTTAACCAATTTTTGTCTAAATTGAAGGGTAGCTACATGGCGCTGAATCTCTGAGTTAAGATCGGGAGTGATTTCTAAATAGGTGCTGTATCCCTTAATTGCTTCTTCTAATTTGCCTTGATGTTCTTGAAGCACGGCATATAATAGCCAGCTCTTATCAAATTTAGGATATGCATGAATGCATTCTTGAATTGCAGCTAAAGCTAAATCTTTTTTATTAAGCTGCACATAAATTTGCGATTTTAAAAAGAGGAAAATATAGTTATTTGGTTTGCGTGCAGAGTTATTAAGTAAGTTATCAATAACTTTGAGTGCATTTTCTGGCTCTTGCCGTTCTATGTACAGTTGTACGACTTTAAATGCCAACTCTTGATGCGATTTATTTTTGTCATTCAGTTCAATAAGGCGCGCGAATGCATCATCTTTTTTGCCGCTCATTTCAAGTGCATGAGCAAAATGCATTTGTAGTTCTTGATGCCCTTTGAATGATTGATCGAGCTGAGGAATCAGCTCAACTATTTCAGCAAATGATTTGGATGCACTTAAATAGGGAACGTAACCTAAATAGACATATTGTGCATGATTGTCAGGTACAATCTGAAGATACCAATGGCCGGCATTTTTAAGATCGTTACCAAATTGGAAATAGTTGGCCATGATATACGAATGAAGATTCTGTGCCGATTGATTTGCATGAATGGATTGCGCAAATAGTATCATAAAAAATAGCTTTTTCATAACGCTCAAGCTCCCTCGCTTAGATTTAACTTTAAGATAGCGATTTTGTTATGCAGAGCGTAAGAATTTGTAAAAACTCTTTATTAAGAAACTGGTGCTTGCGCATTAATCCATGTATTGAAAGTTTCTATTGTTTTCAAATTAAAATAGGGCTTGTTCTTTAAAAGTTCAGTTGTGTTAGATTGATTTACTAACGTTTGAATCGTTGGATTACTAGATTTTTCGTGCTCAAATTTTTCCTGAGCTAAACTGAGTAAGGTAGGCGTTCTTTCATGCCATGCCCTTTTTATCAAAACAATCAAACAGGTATCTTTTTTTTCTTGTAAAAGATTTAAGGCATAGCTAATGACTTCTGGTTGAGGATCCTCAATTGAATAGGCGCAATACCTAAATATTTCTCTATAATAGGCTTCTTTTTCAAAATGTTGTAATAAATCTTTATAGGTCTGTTTTTGTGGTTCAGATGCTACTGAAGTCAATGATACAACGATTACCAAAATCATTAAATATTTCATATTCTTCCTCTCTATTTTTCGCGTTGGCATCGATACAAGTAGTGTTGGAGCGCTTCGCGCAGTTGTTCATCTTTAATACTGGCAAGGTGTTGTTTTTCTTGCAAGGAAAGGTGTACTTGCTTAATACTACAGGTACGGTTACCAGTATTTTTGCGTGTGGTCTTTTCTTTGATGCCCAGTGCTTTAAATCGAAGATTCTTAATACGTGGCTTATCTAATTTTTCATTGATTTGGCGTAATAACAGTGGGGTTAACAGATAAAGTTCTTGCAGCCAACAGCTATCTAAGACTCCGATAACTAAGGTGTCTTCATAAATTTTCAAGATTTGTACGTTAGACTTCATAGAGCCGATAATAGTGGGCCAATGAGATAAAAGTTGCAGCTGCCAATTATCTTGGTTTGATAAAAGAGTATCAAGAATTTTTTTTATTGCTGTCGCCATACTATCAATGCATATTTAATTTTGATATTGTTACGCCGTAATTACAGTATAATCTTCACTTTAAAAATATATATAAGGAAGAAAAGAATATGCGTAAATCATTGTTTGTTTTTTTAGCTCCATATTCTCTGATTGCGATGGAATTTCCCCAACCAACACCATCACAGAGTGTACATGCACAAGCGAACTCAGAACAAAGAATCGTTTTTCTAGAAAAGAGCATCCGTAGTTTTGGAGAACTGCTGATTACCCAGCAAAAGAGTCTTGCTGATCTAACAGAAACCATGGTAGAGCAATCAAAGACCCATCAAGAATTAACAGCAGAAATAAGAAGAATTATGACCCCTTTAAAACGAGGAAGAAAACCAAAAGCCGAAGTCGAACAAGCATGTAAAGATGCGCAAGATGAGATTTTAAAAAAGGTTAAAACGGTTACCAAAGAACTTCTTGAAGATCAGAAAAAAGTATTAGCTGCTATGCTCAACCCGCGAGAATCAACGATGCATGCAAGTGAAGCATTACAAGAAAATCATGCGTATTTGGGCCAAATGCAAGATTATTTGGAAAGGCAAGCTGCTCAATTAAAAAAAATTGATGAGTTTCTGGCTCTTGAAAGCAAGAGATTACAGAAATATGAGGGCGATAATCAAATCATGGCAGATACAATAAAGCTTTTACTTGACAAAGTGACCGAGCTTAAGAAAACATATGAGACGGATTCTCATGGTGGTTCTATAGACCAGCAGCAAATGAGAGCTCTTCAAACAAAACTTGATCAAGTATGCACTGACGTGCGACAGTTGCGTGAAGCGAATAATATTTTTATCTAATTTCTGCTAATCAGACAATCAACATATCTACCTTAATTATTTGAAAATAAGGATTTATAAGAAGAGAGGATTAGTTGTTTTATGTTTTAATTGCACTTGTTACCGCAAAAAAATTATCATTCTATTAGGGCCTAAGAGGGAAGAATGATGAGAATCCTAATTTTTTTGGTAGTTAGTTTATCGGGCATGGAAGCGCCACCAGAGTCTATACAATTAATGTGGGCAAAATTAGCTCAGACGCAAGAAGAACAAAAAAAAGAATCCGAAGCTTTGAAAAAAGTTTTGGAAGAGAGTTCCCATGATAAAATAAGCCAGCTGCTTAAAGGTATGCAGATCCTGACTCAAGAATACAATATACACAATAAAACATTACAAAACTTAGAAAGCTCTTGTGCTAAACTGCTCAGTAAAAAGAGTAACAATCATGAAGGAATACTAAAAAGACTCGAAAAAGAAGTTAAGCAACTAAATGATTCATATAAGGAATTGTATGAAGGCATAAATGCATCTCAGTTCTCCGTAGCTTCGTGCAAGGCATTAATAGAAAGTCAGAGTAGAATTTTAGACAACTTGGGCCAGCAGATGAACCTTTATACTAGTTCTTTAGGATTAATAATTACGATTTTGCAGACTGTGGAGACCGCCACTCTAGACATTAAAGCCCGTCTTGATAATCTTCCCGTAGTTAATTCTGTTGCAGGAGAACCGTTAGCGCAAGTGCAACCACTTAATAATGAAGTCACCCTTAATCCGATGTATTTAATGCAGGATTTGGCAGTTTTTACTCAGGAACCACAAACGTAATCTTTTGACGTTCAAGCCATGAGACTAGTTTGGCACTGATTGAATTTCTAAAATGTACTTCAAAAAAAATAGGATCTTCCGGATTTTCTTGGTTATATGTATCAGCATATGATTTTTGTGATTTGAGCTGACTTTTAAGATCGCTAAACTTTTTTGCGTGAACGCTTCTATCTTTGCATTCGATCCAACGAGTGGTTGTCACAATATCAATAACTCTTTTGGTTTGACCATTAGTGGAATCAATAATTTTTTTTCCGAATTCAACAATTTCTTCATGTGAGTCAGGAGCATTAACAATAGCTAATGCTAATTCAACTTCATAAAGAGCACCGCGAATATGAGCTTCATCTGCATGGGGTAAAGCGCGCACAATACGTTTAAACAATTCTTTAAATCCGGGCGTGTCATGGAAATGTTCATTCGCTTCATGTAAGATTTGTTCATGTTTGGTAAGTGTCGGGAATGTGTTTTGGCTGCCAAGTGCGGCTATTACCAGACTCAACTCATCAGGATACATAGTGGAATCTTCCAAATCCTGCTCAGAAAAAGATCTAACTAACTTATGCTGTTGTTTTGCAGTGTTTGAAATGCGATCGTTTGCTAAAATACGTTCTGCGCTTTTTTTTATCTGTCTGTCCATTGCAGTGCAGTTGAGTGCTAACAATGATAAACAGGTAACTTTCCCTATAATTTTCATACACTTCTCCCACCTTATTAATAATATTCATCTGAGAATATTCAGATAAGAATAATAGCTGACAAGAGTTTGTAAATAGCAAACTTTAATTAAGCCTCCCATCTAAATACTCGTTAATAAAAAATAATTTATTTATACTCAATCTGATATATTACAAGGGGGAATTATGAATTGTAGTTACTATCGCGTTTTTGTATGTATGGTCCTAAAAAAAAATAATAAAATATTATTTGCACGGCGCGCTAACACCGGTTGGATGGATGGATTATGGAGTTTACCCGGCGGATGCTTAGAGGATAATGAATCAATGGCTCATGCATTGGTGCGTGAAGCAAAAGAAGAGCTGGGAATAACTATAGATCCTAACGATGTTAAACTTTTTCATATTCAGCACACTAACAAAGATAAACTTGGGTTTTACTTTATTGTAACCCAATGGCAGGGTGAACCGATTAACAACGAACCGGCAGAATGTAGCGAAGTTGGCTGGATCGATATGGATCAGCTACCGGATGATATGAGCCCAGCAGCTGCAAAGATTGTTGAACATTACAAGTCGGGCCTGGATTATTCATATTTTGACTAATGTTGTTACAGGCTGAATTTTCCGAGTGTATATTTTGTATAAAAAGCCCCTAAATATGGCCTTTCTATACTATTGTGCTAGGATGGAATTAAGCATTACTACTATTAATAAAAGAGGTTTATTATGCTTAATTTCTTAAGAAAGCCATTCGGTTATGCATTAATCATTATTGTACATTGCCTGATAGTTAATCAGATTTTCAATCAATTTTTCCCTAATCAATTATTCACACAATTTACCTGGCAAATGGGTCTATGGACGTTAGTTTCATTATATGCATTTTTAACAACGTTACTATTATACCGTTTATTAATTAAGCAAGAGCCATTTTCAAAAGAATTTAAAAAAGCGGCAAGCAAATGGTATGCTGTTTTAGCTGTTATTCAAACAGTTTTACATCTTGTAGGTAGTAAAATTCTGTATCTATTAAATCCTGAAGCAGCAGCAAAGCTTGTTTCACCTAATATACTTGGGATGCTCAATCATCCAAATTCATTCGTGGTATTTGTTGCAGCCTGTTTGTTGGTAGTGGCACTTTATCCTATTGTTTACTGGATGCACTATTGCTACCTATGGTTGACCGATAAAATCGTAAATTTCTTTTTGAAATCTAAGAACGAATAAGATTTTAAAATACAGATCTATTTAAAGCTGGTACTTAAAAATGCCAGCTTTTTTATTGATTATTATCAAATAATTCTGCAACATCTTGGCATGCAGATTGGCCATAATAAATTACTCCTCCGACTAACGGAAAAACACTCCATAATGATAGTAATCGTGCAGTAGGACCAAATTCAGAATAGATTAGTCGGCTTAACTTTTGATTAAAATCAATAGGATCGAGCAGAGGCAAACCCTTCAGTGCTCGATTATAATCCAAGCAAATATCTGTGCCTATCTGCAGTGCGACTAAGCATGTGCCTACAATTGCAAGTTTTAACGGAATACAAGCCGCTTTTTTTATTTTTGTTTCATAATCTGATGTTGCAAACCCATTCATAGTCACTAAACATAAAAGAAAAATGAACGTTGTTTTTTTCATAGGTGTATCCAGGTTGGTAATGTGCGTTTAATCAATTTGTTATTTCATTATTATTTTTTCATGAATGTATAATACCTTTTGTGATAGTATTAGTGTATGGGTTATAATTTATCACCACGGAATTTAATATGTTTCGCAAAAAAATGGTAACACTCTTATTTCTCGTAGGTTCATTGCAGGCAATGCAATCAGAAAATGGGCAGATGCTGCCGATTAGTAATCAAGAAGTTACTTTAAATCAGGCATCGCACGATTTGTGGAGTATTTTAAATCAATTGAGACATCGCAAAGTCACGCAGCAAGAAATTGATTTTTACAATAAAAAATATGCAAAAGCGTACGAAGAATTTCTAAAGCGTCATCAGAAATCATAGCTCTTTAATCTGTAAAAACAGATTTTTCCAAAACAGCTTACTACTGCCGGGCATGGGTGGTTGGCTCATTGCTTTTTTAAGATGGCCCATCATACGCTCTGTGCTTTTTATTTTAGATGCATCATTATCGATAACTGCTTTCTTATAGACTGAGCTCCAATGAACAAATAATTGATCAAGCAGCTCAATACTTTGCCATTCATTCGGATTGGTAATATCAAGCTCTTTAGTAAATGCCATAGGATCTTGAAATTGTGTTGTGGTAAAAAAAGGAATGAGTGCTGCTGTTGGAGCGACATAGGCATGGCCCACATTGGTAATCAAGCAACGTGATTTAATAGTAGCGAGTAATGATTCACTGCGCGTTGCTAATAAAATAAAATGATAGCCGGCTGGCGGCTCTTCTAATGATTTTAATAAGGCATTTGCGCATGCAGCCGTTAATAGATCGGCATGCTGCAAGACAAAATAAAAATGCTGCTCATGATCAAGCGCAAAAGAGATTGTTGTAAAAATCGGCTTTAAGTCATCGAGTGCATATTGCTTTTCAGGAGTGAGCCAGAGAATTGATTCATGTTGCTGCTCGCGCACCTTACGACATTGAATGCATACCGAGCAGCCGCCTGATGAGCAAAATTGCTTTTGCAAAACCATGATGGTATGCGCCAAAAGGCTTTCAGTATCGCCAATAAACAGATATGCCGGATGTGAAAGCATTATTGATTCTGAGTTATCCATTGTTCTACTGCACTATATGCGCTCTGTGCGATTATATCAACTGATTGATTTCCATCTAAAATGATAACATCAGTACGGTTTTTGTATAGCGTATCAAAGCCCGTTACTAAACGCTCAATAAAATCCTGTTTTTCTTTTTCAAAAGAGGTTAATTCTGCATTGCGTGCCACAATGCGGTTCATTGCTGTTTGCGCGGATACTTTTACAAAAATAGTAATATCCGGTTTTACGTTATTCATCACCCACGTATTTATCATGGCAATCGTAGCAATATCCAATCCGCGCCCATAACCTTGATAAACCAATGATGAGTCTGACATGCGATCCGAGATAACGATTTTGTTTTGTTCGAGTGCAGGAATAATCAGTTCATGAAAATGTTGCGCACGGTCGGTAGCAAACAAAAGAAACTCCGCCTTTGAGCATATGGGCATTTTCTTTTCTTGTACTAATTGGCGTAGTTGTTGGCCCAG
>CAZPZX010000029.1:0-12672 GCA_964591235.1 uncultured Pseudomonadota bacterium | reverse complement strand
GGGACTTTATGATTCGTAGCATGACCGGGTTTGCAACTAAGTCGTTTATCTTAACGATTAAAGAAACAAAAGTACCTATTTCAATTAACTTGAAATCCCTTAATTCACGTTATTTTGATGCAATATGCAAGCTTCCTTATCCTTTAAGTAATCTAGAAACTGACTTCGTTAAAGTTTTCAAAATAAGGCTGCTGCGTGGCTCAATTAATTTTACGATTCATTTAGGTAATTCTAATGCATTTAAGGGAGCGATAGAGCCTTCAATTCCAACATTACAAAATTATTTTAATGCCTTAGAAACTATTAAGAAAAAGTTCCCGGTTGAAGGAACCGTTTCAATTACGGATGTATTAATGTTACCTAACATTTTTATTACTGAAGAGATTGAAATAAACGATGCAACAAAAAATCACATATTTACAGCAACTGAAGACCTGCTTCAAGAGCTTATTAAAGTTCAAACTAACGAAGGTATAGCATTAAAAAAAGATATTCTTAATCGTATTGCTATTATTGAAAAAGAAATAAATAATATTGAAAAAGCATTTGAATCCTTGATGCTAAGCCAAAAACAAAAGATGCATGATGCTTTAAAAGAGCTCGAGAATGATTCGAGCAAATTTGCTGAAATGCAAAAAAATACTCTTTTTGCTATTCTTGACAAAATCGATGTTCACGAAGAAATTGTTCGCTTTAAAAATCACATTAAAACACTCGTGCAAAGTCTTGAATCAGCTGATATTGAAAAAGGAAAACGAATCGATTTTATCTTGCAAGAACTCTCACGCGAAATAAATACGATTACTGCTAAATGTAGTGATGGCGCAATAAGCAGCCATGCAATCAATATCAAAGTAGAGCTAGAAAAAGCGCGCGAACAGACGCAAAATATTGTGTAATAAAAAGGGCCTCCAAATGAGGCCCTTTTTATTTACGTAATTTCATAAAATTAGTTGTGACATGGTCTTGGCAAACATTGATTTGCAACTGCATAAACCGTTGATCCAAACTCAGATGTATCACTTACTACTGGAACATCACCCGGTATAAAATAGGTAGCGGTTGCAGTGATTGCAGAATTTAATGGCACGCCACCCGGCACACTTAAGGTACCTGAAGCATCGCCATTTGCATCTGTTACAACGGTAACTTGAGAAAGTAATAATCTACCCTCTGGATCACCCGGGATATTTCTAAAGAATTGCAAAATAAAAGATGAGCTTGGACGGCTATGCAAGGTCCAACTTACGCTTAATCCTGTTTGAGTAATAACGGGAGTTCCTAACACTGGATAGTTTTGAAAATTGTTTGGTCCGGTAAATGGATTGACTGCATGATTTTGCGTTGGACCATCGTTTGCTAAATCGATTCCAATTTTAGTATCACTGTTATAGATACTATTATTTAAGATAGAATTTCCTACACTTAAATCACTGGCATCAGCACCTACTACGACACCTTTATTGTTGTAGGCAATTAAGTTACCAAGCAATAAAGAAGAAGGACTCCCAACTAAGTTGTTGCTTGAGAAGCCGGCTATAAATACACCATTCCCTTCATTACCGAAATCAATAGCACCACCAAAATCGGTTCCTATTGCATCACCTTGAACAATATTGCCATTAGAACCATTTAATATTTCAACACCATTACCAGCTTGATTAGCAATAATATTACCTACCGCATACACGTTACTAGATAACAGCAATGGTATACATAAGATTGAAAATATTGTTTTCATTTTAGTTCCTCAAAAGGATGCGGTTTACGCATCCTTTTTATTCTTAGTAAAATTAAGCACTCTTAGTTTGTAGCCTGACCGGTAGCTCCTGTAAAGCTCGTTGAGATAGTACATGAATCTTGTAGGAAAGCGCTAATACAATTCAATTGAGGCAAACTTACCGGACCTGCAGATAAACAAGTAGCAGGAATGGTTCCAGCTTCGCTTGATGCAAATGGGAACGGCTCTAATAGCACACCAGGAGCAGGAACACCTAGAGTCTCACCACTCGTTAAATTATTTAAACGGAGCAGCTGCAAAATTTGAGCATAACGACCACTATTGACTATTTGATTAATAGCAAGCTCTACATTTCTTGCAAGTCCACAACATCCTAAACTCAACTCCCAGCCACGCGCAGTATTTGTTGCAAACAATTGACTTATATCAGTTATTACACCAATATACGGTGAAAGTGCCAAGGGCAATGAATTTCCTGAGTCAGCATAAATATCAATGGTACCGGCATTTAAGGCAGCTTCAGCATCTGCAGTAGAAGCAAATCCAGTAAATTGAACCGTTTGGTATCCTAATATTTGAGCGACTGCTTGTGCCAGCAACGGATCAAATCCAATAGCATTACCAAATGCATCAAGAGCACTAAAAGGTAAGTTGCCAGGCAAGATTCCTACACGCAAAACACCGGGGATTGTGTTGCCACAAGGCAAAAATGAGTTAATTAACGGCATCGTCGTCAGAGATGCTACCAGAACAAATAAAATTTTTTTATGCATATTCACGTTTATTCCTTTTTAACATTTGTTGAACACTTAGAATCCTAAACCAAATTTGCCAAAGACAGCCCATGCTGCAGGCGCATTACATTTATCGTGTTTTACAACAAATTCATATGAAGCACCAAATCCTGCCATCCACTCAAAGCAACCGTTACAAAGACAGCCATCCCAAGAAAGAGCTCCATACACTTTATTAGTTAATAAACGGCCAGCAAGACCTGATTCTATATTAATATTTGCTGGAGAAAGTCCAACAAACACTGCATCAGCAGTGCCTGAGTTAGTCATAGTTGCATTTGATGCTGTAAACGGACTTAAGCCACAACCATTTAAATTATAAACACCAATGGTTGTTGGAAGAGGCACGCAATCTTTTAAGCGCTCTTTTTGTCTCCAGAAGAGATTGTAACCAACTTCAACGTTCCAATCACAGTATTCATAGTTAAGACCAAGCCACCATTGGATGGTGCTACGTGGTTCTACTTTTACATAAGAAGTGGTTACATTTGCTGCAGGGAAAGGAAGGCCTAGTGCCGCTTGATCAACTAGTAATAAATAACGACTGAATGGTCCGTTTGGAATAAGATCAAAAGTTCTACATTCTCTATGATTAAATACAAAACGATAGTTGAAATCAGTCATTAATGTAAATTGTGCATTTTCACAACCACAGAAATTAAATTGATAATCACCAATCAAACCAAGACCAACTGAAGCGTGCTTGCTACCAACCAGAGGTTCGAAAATATATTCAGCATTAGGACCACGTCCTGCTGGAACTGTACCGATTACATAGATACTGAGATTGTTGCATAAGCACCAATCAATATTGTAGCCAAGTCTTAGTTGTACATCCTCAAATCCAGTTCTGCGTTTACCTTCATGGCATCCCTCGCAGAAGAATTTGCTATACTCCAAACCTGATTGAGATAATGCAGTGGTAGCATTGGTAATACCAGGACACATAGAGCTAGTGTTGCCAGTCTCACAACAATCTAAGCGATGGTGAACATTCGTTACACCAAATACTGCATCTCCCCATAATCCGCACCAGCAATCACCAAAATCAGCAAATAAATAACCAAGATAAGTAAATTGTTTTCTTTGCGGTTTAATAGTAAGTTGACTCGCAAATGGAGTTGTGCCCGCTGGATTTCCTAATCCTAACTCAAGTGAATTAACTATTCCAGCGCCACCGCCTTGAGCCACTAATAATGTGTTGCTACCATTACCTAATAAAAATGACGATGCAAAACGATCTGAATGTCTGCTTTGTTGATAAATCGTTGTTCCAACCCAAACATATTTTTTATCCGTTTCAGTTCGGAAACGATAGGATAAGGCATCAATCCATACCAAATCTGTTGATGCACCCCGTGGTACATACATATGCGAAGCACAGGGAGTTTCTGAAAATATGCTGCTACTTACAGAAATAAGCAGCAATAATGAAGTCTGTTTTATATTCATTTATTCACCTTTTTTTTTAAAATAAATACATTGACACTTTTTTTACGCGCTGCCTCCTTCGCCCACTATTTAATTTGTTACATGTAATTTATTATATTTTTTACGATAATCTTTTTTACTTCTACAATATGCTTAGATATAAATCAATATTTTAGAAAACAAAAAAATATAATTATTTATATTTATTTTTAATCAATACAACTGCTATCTTGCGTTCACAATATACTTTGTATGATTATTTTAATGTAAAATCAATTGCTAATTAAAGGAGCTGTTAATGAAAAAATGCTAATACTTTTATTCTTTTGCAATTTATTGCAAATGTCGCCTAGATTTACTGATCCGAATATTCAAAGATCAGATTGCCTAAAGCCATGCACCACCTGCAATCCATGCCCTGCATCGATTCCCGTTGTTGAAGGATATATATTTGTTAACGCAGCCGTTGTTAACGGCCAAGAAGTTCCTGCTGCTAATATATTTGCTCGTCAACAAGGAAAGTATGTTGCGGATAACCCTACTATTATTTTCTTACACTGTCTTGAAACAAATCACAGAGACTTTTTATGTCAGCAACAATATTTTTCTGGGCTCGGTTATAACACGTTAGCTATCGATTTACGCGGTCGTGGGGATTCTTCTAAAACAGATCCATTAACATTCGCTTACACAAACCAAGCAATGGCAAATGATTTGCATAGTATTTTATTAAGTCTGGGATGGGAAGGTCCTTTTGTAATAGTCGGATCAGTCAGTGGTGGCTATACCGCATTAAAATACTTTCAATTATTCAGCGTTGCATCTAGCCCTTTGTACGATGCAAATCGCACCGTTTCTCATCTAGCATTACTCAATTCAGGCCCCGGTCTAACAACGGTTCCTGATTGCGCTGTCTTACCAACCTGTAATCAGGATGGATCTACCTGTTGTATCACCAGCGGTAGTTGCCCCTTCCCGTGCGCAGGCCCAAATTGTTGCGTTTGTTGGCAGTTTCCAAGTGTCACCTGCGCTGCTTATAATTTCTTTTTTATACCAACATTTACCAATCCAATAGGATATTTGGCATCATCAGTAAATTTTGCTCAATCTGTCTTTGGTGAATCTTGCACCGCGCAAGTTGCGCTTGCAAAACAAGCATTTAGTCAAGCATTCATGAAAACTCCAGCTCAAGTACAATTAAATCTTTATATCAATGCTTTAGCAGAAGATTTACGTCCAATGTTGACCGATATTAATATTCCGTTACTATCAGTATACGGCACGTTATCGCCAACAAATGCTGGCGCACCCATATATCTTACAGCTAATGTTCCTAACTCACCCCAAGCAATTCTAGCTGAATTCCAAGGTATCGCTGAGCAGCCACAAATCACTTCAATTACTCGCTTTAATCAATTACTTAAAGATTTCATACAAGGTGCAACGCTTGCTAACAGTATTGTATATCCATTTACTACCTGCGACGTGTGCCCATTATATGTACCTGTTCCATTAAGTTAATAAATAACTCTATTTATTTTAAAAAGCCGACATTTTTTTGTCGGCTTTTTTGTTATAAACTATTGCGCAATCCTATCTAAGATATATCCTTACCAATAAAGCCTTTTAACCCAAAAAATAATATTTTATGCAAAATCATTTTACTCATCTACACCTTCATACTGATTTTTCATTACTTGATGGCGCAATTGCTATTGAAAAATTAGTGGAATTCGGTCAGAAAAATCAGTTTAAAGCACTTGCGATTACTGATCATGGCAATATTTTTGGTGCTGTAAAATTCTTTCAAAAGTGTAAGAAAGCGGGAATAAAACCGATTTTGGGCATGGAAGCTTACATGACCGAAGATGCAAATGTAAAAAATGCAGAAAAAAAATATTATCACCTAATTATTTTAGTACAAAATGAAACGGGTTATAAAAATCTTTTAAAACTTATCTCCTTCTCATATCAGCAAGGTTTTTATTTTAAACCGCGCATTGATTATCAAATTCTAGAGAAACACAGCGAAGGACTTATTGTTACCTCTGCCTGCTTAGGTGGCCATATTCCTGCATTGTTAATGTCTGGCAACGATCAAGAAGCAGAAAAAATAATGGATTGGTTCTTACGCGTCTTTGGGCCTGATCGCTTTTATTTAGAGGTTCAACCAGAAGACCAAAAAGATCAAGCCTTATTAAACAAAAAACTTTTTGAATGGTCCGCAAAAAAAAAATATACCATTAGTAGCAGCCGGCGATTGTCATTATACCAGCAAAGATGATCACGAGGCACATGAAGTTATGCTCTCAATTCAAACGCATGATAAAATGAGTAATCCCGATCGTTACACGTTTGGAGATTGCCGCGTATTCATGCGTACAACACAAGAGATGCTTGAGATATTCAAAGATCATCCTGAAGCAGTCTGGAATGCCGGAGTAATTGCCGATAGCTGCACGTTTGATTTCCAAACAGGTAAGCTTTTTTTCCCCAAATTTGAAATTCCTGATGATCACACGCAAGAGAGTTACTTTAGATATCTCTGCAATAAAGGATTTCAAACACTTTTAGCAGACGATCGTTTTAAAAAAGAAGATGAAGAACTTTATCAAAAACGATTAGATCTTGAAATTGATCTTATTATTAAAATGGGATTCGTTGGTTATTTCTTAGTGGTGAGTGACTTTATACAATGGTCACGCAGAAATGGTATTCCTGTAGGCCCTGGTAGAGGTTCTGCAGCTGGATCATTGGTTGCATGGGCCTTAGAAATCACCAATATCGATCCGATTCGATACAATTTGCTCTTTGAGCGATTTTTGAATCCTGAACGAGTGAGCATGCCTGATATCGATATCGACTTTTGCATTGAAGGACGCGATCGTGTTATTAATTATGTACGCGATAAGTATGGACATGATAAGGTCTGCCAGATTATCACCTTTGGTACCATGATGGCAAAAGGAGTTATTAAAGATGTTGCTCGCGTACTTGGCTTTTCATTTGAAGACTCAAATGCGATTACTAACTTAATTCCAGACCAGTTAAAAATTACGTTACAAGAATCCCTTGAACAGGAACCCCGTCTAAAAGAATTAATTGAAACAAATCCGAAAGCTCAAAAGTTATTTGATTTAGCATTACGACTTGAAGGATTAACCCGGCATGCTTCAAAACATGCAGCAGGCATTGTAATTTCTCCGGAACCGATTGAAGAAGTACTTCCCTTGTATGTACCTCCAAAAAGTACTGAGTTAGTTACACAATATGCAATGACTGAATTAGAAAGCTTAGGCTTTTTAAAGATGGATCTTTTGGGCCTAAAAAACTTAACGCTTATTAATAAAGTAGTTGCACTCATTTCACAAAATCATAACGTGCAACTCGATATCAATAAGCTACCCCTGGATGATGCAAAAACATTCGCACTTGTTGGAGCCGGAAAAACCTCAGGAGTTTTCCAGTTAGAGTCTGATGGCCTTAAAGAAGTACTACGCAAACTACAACCGGATAAATTTGAAGATATTATTGCCGTAAACGCATTGTATCGCCCCGGACCACTTGGTTCAGGAATGGTTGATGATTATATTGAGCGTCGTCATGGCCGTCAAAAAATAAGCTATCTATTCCCAGAACTTCAACCAATACTTGAAGAAACATATGGGGTAATTGTTTATCAAGAGCAAGTAATAAAAATTGCATCTGCAATCGGCGGGTTCTCTTTAGGTGAAGCAGATATATTACGCCGTGCAATGGGTAAGAAAAAAGCTGATGAGATGGCAAAACAACAAGCAATATTTGTTGAACGCGCCACGAAATTAAACTTTGATCCTAAAAAAGCACAAGAACTGTTTGATTTAATGGCATACTTTGCCGGATATGGATTCAATAAATCTCACTCAGCTGCATATGCACTAATTGCTTATCAAACCGCTTTTTTAAAAGCTCATTACCCTGCAGAATTTATGGCATGCTTAATTTCACTCGAAGCAGTTAACGCAGAAAATATGGCCTTCTATTTGCAAGAAGCGCGAGACATGGGGCTAACTATTTTGCCACCCGACATAAATCAATCCTCGGTTGAATTTACCCCTTCTGGCACCGATAAAATTTTGTTCGGGCTCCAGGGAATTAAGAATGTTGGGCTTGCTGCTTTAGAAAATATTATTTCTGAACGCACCACTAAAGGTCCCTTTTCTTCATTATATGACTTTTGTACCCGCATTGATTTACGCACGAGCAACAAACGCGTCATTGAACATTTAATTTGTTCGGGTGCATTTGATGGAGTACCAGGAACTCGTGCACAAAAAGTTAATGATTTAGAAAAAATAATGGAACTTGCCGCGGAGCAAAAAAAAGCAGCCGCAACCGGACAAATGGGACTTTTTGGTACCGTTATAGAAACAGAAAATTCGTCTTCGCATGATAGCTTTGTGTATCAAGTAATTCCTGACTGGTCAAACAAGGAAAACTTAGAAAAAGAAAAAGAGGTTATTGGGTTTTACTTAAGTGCACATCCGTTGCAAGCCTACAAAAAATTATTATCATGGCTTTCAATTCCTAACTTTGAAACCATTTTAAAAAATGGACAGTTTGACGGTTCAGCTCCCGAATCGATTGTTATTGGCGCAGGACTTATAAAATCAAAACGAGAGATTATCACTAAAAAAGGTGATCGTATGGCGTTTGTTATGCTGGAAGATGCTAATAGCACAGCAGAGGTTATTCTCTTTCCTACCGCATTTAAAAAGGCAGAATCATGGCTCAATTCCCATACAATGTTTGTCGTAAAAGGCGGACTTGATATTACCTCACCTCAAAAATGTAAAATTAAAGCGAATGAATTTTTACCCTTAGATCTTTTCTTTCAGGAATGGCCTCAAATTTTTAAAATTTCGTGCCGGGTTACTCATCCACTTTCGGTAGAAACTTTAGTAACACTTGAAAAATCATTTACGCCGGGTAAAACAGGACTTGAATTTATTTTTGCTGAAAATGGCACAGTCTTACGCTTATCAACTCACAAGAAGGTCACGGTAACTCAAGATTTATGTGAACTACTTGAAGAACAAGCATTACAAGTACGCTGCCAACTATAATTATTGCTTTAGATAATCACAGGCAATGGTATGCCACTTACCACTACTTTGTTCGAGAAAAACTAAATAGTTAGTAAGTAATGTGTCATCATTTTTGAGTATATAATCCAAGGAATCATACAGAATATGGCGTGCCTTTTCCGGGCAAAACGTATGATCATGGATACATCGTTCTACGACTTGTTGATAATTTGAAACAACCTGAAGAGCATCTTCAATTATTCTAATCTCAGAGATAACACTGATTGCTTTTTCGTAAGATGCTTGTTCAAGCAATAGTTGCAGCAATTTCTGCATTTTTGTTTTGAAAAGCTCTTTGCTTTTATGTTCTTTATATATAGCTATCAGCTGATGCAAGTAACGATTATTCTCAGGCGCTAAAAAAATTAATTCTTCATACAAAGCTGCTGATTCTTTAAATCTTTTATTTTGAAAATAGAGCTGTGCTGCATAAGCATATTTTTCAGTAGCTCTTTCATCTTGGAAAGCTCCTAATAGGTCACCTTCTAACTGATATGCATACGCTTGATCTTCAAGAGAATGCATTAATAATCGATAAACGCCAAATGCTTTCTCTTTTTCACCTTTTGCCACGCATTCAGCCAGTTTAAACCAAGCAATTGTATATTTATCCCGGGGGATGTACCTCATCATCTCTAAAATCCTTTTTTTCTTCAAAATTACTTTTGTTGGTATTCAACCATGGTCAAACGATAAAATCAATCAACTACGATATTTTTTTTGAAGAAAGGCTAGCACGGATAGAAATGATGTGATTAGTTATCTTGTTTATTTGCTTCGAGTGAAACATTTTTTAGACATGAACCTTCAGATACTGAATTTCTGCGTGGACCAATATTTAAAACTGTACTAGTTTTTAAAGCTTCAATTACATTTTGCTCTTTTAATTCTCGTAATGATTGCGCGCGCTGCAAAATTTTATTCTCAAGGGTTTGGCCAGAATCTCTGAGTTGCTGGAGACGTGGTGAAAGATTTTCTGCTGGTTGCCGCAGAGATGCTACTAAGGCACTTTCTGCTCTATACACAGTTAGTATCGTCGATATCAGCACTAATAACTTCATAGTTATACCTCAACTTTTTTGATTTTTAATGTAGAGCGCTTCAACTCTTAAAAACAATACTATGTAAAAAAATAGGCGTTCGTCTAGCACTAAAACTAATGTATTACCTTAAAAAATTAACGGAAAGAATTCGTAAAAAAGTGGTGCCGGAGGTCGGAATTGAACCAACGACGCCAAGCTCTTCAGGCTTGCGCTCTACCACTGAGCTACTCCGGCAATTGATATGATTAAAATAGATAAGATAAGGTGTATAGTACCTCAATCTGAATAATTGTCAATATAAGTTAGCTCAGGTATTAAAAATTTAAAAAAAGGAATTCCAACTTAAATTCTTGATTAAATAAAAAAGTTATATTTAGATTACTAAGATTCGTGGTACAACTCTTCTTTTTTAAAAAAAGGATATTTATATGTCTCAATTTTATTACAAAAAACTGATAGTTTTATTCTCTGTCATTTCAGCTTCAATCGTGTACGGATTACCAGTAGAAGTGACATTTACATCGCAAACCATGTATGACGGGCCAACTACTTCACAAACTCCTCCGTGTGCTCAAGGCGCAGTAGGTACCTCTCAAATTCTAACTGCTTCAGTTTTTGGAGTTACCAGCTTCAATCGCTTGGGCCAGAAAGACTACCAGCTCGATACATCATTAAACAGTATGCTCAATACATCAACTGCAATAAACCCTCAAATTCGTTTTGATTCTAACTCTAAAAGATGGTTTATAGTTTCGAGTAATGTAAATCCAACTAATGGCAGCGGATGCCCTGGTCATATTTATATAGCAATCAGCAGCTCAGATGTTATAACAAGAACAACCACTTGGCGCGTTGTAGATTTGTTACAAGAAAACATTGCACCCAGTGGAAATGCTGGTCAAGGGCTTTTAGATGTCAATAGTGATTATATTACCTTAGGCATTGATGCGCACGCGCTTTATATCGGTATGAATCTCTACGATTGCAACACTGAAAACTTTATCAGCAGCGCAGTTTTTGTGATTCAAAAAACTTCTTTGTTGGGAACAGATCCGGTTGTCGCTACTGCATTTAGAGGCTTAAGCAGCAGTAATATCATCTCTCCGGTTGGAGTAGACAACTTTGATACAAACCCAACTTTTGGATATGTGATTGGTACTAATAGCACCAATACAAGCGAATTGGTTCTCTATCGGATTATTAATCCTGGCAGTACTACTCCCACTATTTCTGCACCCATAGCAATAACCGTTGCACAAACAGCAACTCCTGTAAATGCACTTTACAACAATCAATATGGTAGTAATGTCAGACTTAATCTTATCGATAGCAGATTACAAGCATCACATATAAGAAATGGTCAATTATTCACGGTTCGGCATATCGGAGTTGATCAAAACGGGCTATCAGATGGTAGCGAAGACCGTACAGGGGTTCGCTGGACTCAGCTTGACTTAGCTGCAGGGGCGACTGAAAGCGCGACAACAATACCTACCGTAATAAAAGAAGGAACGCTCTACGACAACAGTACATTTGGTAGCGGAACTCTCTTCTATTACTTCCCATCAATAATGACTAATGCAAACAATAACACCATGGTTTTAGCAGGATCTGTTTCCTCTTTAAATACTTTTGTAAGTGGATTTGCAGCAAACAGATCTGTTGCCGCTGCAGTTAATGATAGCGCTTTGCGCTCTTCTGTTCAAATAATCGCTTCCGGAAATGCTCAATATACAGTTTCAGCACCTTTTAGTGGTATTGAACAATGGGGCCTGTATTCTAAAATTGCATTAGATCCAGTAGATCAAACTAAAATATGGCCATTTGTTGAATTTGTAGAGAACTATAATTGCTGGGGCATTAACGCTACTTCTTTACAAGCATAATTTTGATCTTATATAAGGAAATTTATGAAAATAAAACTATATTTCTTACTTTTTCTAGTCATAACAACTTCTGAGCTTTCAGCTATTACCGTTACTGTTAACTCAACGGCTGATACTGATGGTACTGCTCCATATATAACACCAGAAACATCACCAGGATCAGGAATTATTACTCTTAGATCTGCCATTCGCTACTCCCAAGGAGCTACTGCCGTTGCCCCTACTACTATTATTTTTGATATTCCAACAAGTGATCCAAACTTTCAATCAGCTACCAATTCTTGGAGAATAACACCTATCCTGGTAATGGGAGCTGGATCTCCGTTCAATATAACTGCAAAACGAGTTATTGTTGATGGTTATCAAGGCAATACGGCACATCCGGCAAGTGCAAATACTAACGCCATGGAAGATGGTAGCAATGCAGTAATACGCATCGAAATTCGTGGCCCTGGAATAAGTAATACTACGGGTTCATGTTTCCGTATTACCGGCGTAAGCGGCTGTGAGTTCAGAGGATTATGTATTAATCGATTTTTAGGTTTTCCGGCAGTTGCAACCGGTACAGCAGTAAGAGGAACTAATGCTCCTAATATTATCGTTGCGGGAAATTTCCTTGGAACCGACATTACCGGTATGTTTGACACAGAC
>CAZPZX010000028.1:4797-12819 GCA_964591235.1 uncultured Pseudomonadota bacterium | reverse complement strand
AAAAAAAACCTGACATAGTTTTAGTTAAAACGATTATTAGTGAAAGCACATCATCACAAATAGATGAGGGTGAACTTTATTCTCCATTAATGGCATGCGCCGTTTTTGGTCATAATGCCATCATGGATTTACTCTTAGCAAAGCAAACAGAAGCTAATGGGCACATTGCAAAAATTAATATTAATCAACGAAATAGAACATGGCAGACAGCAGCGATGTTTGCGGCTATGGCTAATAATAATGAAGGACTCATTAAACTTATCAATGCAGATGCAGATCTGTTATTGAAAGATCGTCACGATGGGGATGCATATGATTATGCACTATCTCATGGAAATGATATGTGTAGAAAAACAATAATAGATGCGTTACTTACCAAAAATATTCGGCGTGATTAATAGCGTGAAACAAATTCATTATCTTTAATATAGAAACGCAAAATGTCATCCTGAGCTTTTGAAATGCCAATTCGGGTTGTATGCACAATATGTTTATCAGGTATTAATGGCGCATCAAGTGCATAGAGTGCGCCTTTTTTGGTTACATCAATCCCATTTAAGTCTCGATTGATAGCCAATGCTTGTGTGAGTTTCCCCGGACCATTAGTTAGTCCATGAGTACTATGTTTGTGGCGCACTTTCTCCATGTACTGTATGCCTTCTAGAGGCTCAACTGCACGAATTAAAACTCCTCCGGCAGGCACATTTTCTTCACGTGCCACAAAATTTAAGCAATGATACATGCCATAGGTAAAATAGACATATGCATGGCCACGCGGACCATACAAAGGCGCATTACGCACACGCATACCGCCATAGGCATGACTTGCCGGATCATTAATTCCTAAATATGCTTCAGTTTCAACAATTTTAGCTTTTAATATTGTTCGATCATTAATAACGCGCACAATAATTTTACCCAACAGTTCTTGCGCAACTAATCTTGTATCACGCGTATAAAAGGATCTTTTTAAAATAGCCATTACAATTCAGGTTATAGGTAAACTAGCAATACTCTAGTAAATACCCTACACTAAAAAATGAAGCAACCCTACAAAAAAAAAGGCATCGTATATGACACATACCAGAGCCAAATATATTATTTTTAGCGTCACCTGCCTTGCTCATTGCCTCATTCTTATCTGGTTACTCGTATTTTATACCAGCTCTCCCCGCGAATTTAATTTTGGATTCTATGATCCACTTCCTTCTGTTGCAGAAACGGTTTTCTATAATGAACCCTCATCAACACCTAGCACATCCCCTTCATTAGACACACCAGCGCCACAACAATCTTCCACAAGCGATTGGGGCCAACTGAATGCAGCGGCAGGGAAATTAAGTAATTCGATGGATATGATCGATCAAGGAATCGACCCAACTCTCCCGGATAATTTGCCTTTAGGTGATGATCCTCATGCTACTGACTCAGATTCATCAGAATCAGTCGATACTACTCAAGAAAAAGAGCAATCAACAGGATCTTCTTCACTATTATCATCTGATGTTGCCGGAACCCTTTTTATAAGTCCTGAAAAGGCTGATATGCAAGCTAAAAAAGCTCAAGAAAGGGCAAAAAAACAGCAGGCACAAAAAATTATGGCCGGTATTGCCCGTAATTATATTGATCAACTGCAGAATAATGGAAGCGATCTAGTGCAAACGGTTGGTGGCGACCCCAATAAAAAACCGACCGCACAACAATTAAAGGAACAACAATACGTTGCAAAAATAATCTGGTGTCTACAAAATGCGCGCAGTATACTCTCTCCATTAACACTGACTGAACGATTAGAAACAACGATCTATATTACCTTGATACTTGATCAGAATGGTAAAAAGATTGATTTAAAAATAACACGCTCATCCGGTAACCGTGCTATCGATGATTATTTTATGAAATTGTTTGAATATGCCAGCAGCTCTTTCCCTCCACTCCCTTCCTATATACAAGCTCCCTATACTATACCTTTTTACAGTAAGATCGGGATTACCTAACCTTTTTATGACGACTCTTGCCCCTGTGTTCAAAAAAAAATTATTCTAAATAACAGAGGTTCATAATAACAATATTTCATAGGGAGTCATTTATGAAATTAGTTAAATGTTTATTAGTATTATTATTTGTATGTGGTGTTGCAGTAGCTGATCAAGCACCTGCTAAAGATAAATGTGGTTGCCAAAAACCAAAACCAACTTCAGTTATGCCTGCTAAGCCACGCTAAGCATAATTATTCTCAATAATGACGGGCAAAAGATTTTTCTTTTGCCCTTTTTTATTTCTAAATATTGCGTATTATTGCCTTTATCCTCTGTAGTTTGATTAAATATGTGTATAAAAAGAGGAAAAAAAGAGAATAATGAGCTCATTAAATACCCTTACCCTCACTGACTATATTCAGCAGTATGGCACTGCAGCTTCTATTGCATTATTTGATCCTGCTTTTAAAATTTTTAAAATCGATTCTATACATGGAATTATCGGCTATCGCCCTGAAGGAAAGTGTGCCGTAGTATTTGGCGATCCATTATGCGCTGAACAGGATCGAGCGGTACTCACTGATGCTTTTCATGAGTATTGCAAGAATAATAACATGAGTATTGTATATACGGCAGTTTCAGACCAATTTAGAAAATGGGCACTGCAAGGATGGTGCAAAGCCGCTATTCAGATGGGACATGAAATCATTCTGGATCCGTTAAAAGATCCAAGAAATTTACCGGGACCCCACGCAAATCTATTACGCAGAAAAATTAAAAAATCTATTCTTGATGGTGTGTATGTGCATGAATACACCACGTATGATTCTTCAATCGAATATGAGATGAATCAAGTTGCGCATGCATGGTTGGCCCATCGACATGGTCCACAAATTTACTATGCACAAACCAATTTATTTGCGGATAAACCAAACAAACGTTGGTTCTATGCACAACAATGTGACACCATCATGGGTGTTTTAGTAATTAATCGAATAGATGCAAAGCAGGGTTGGGTTATTAACATTTTAATGAAAAATCCTGATGCGCCTGATCATGTTTCAGAATATATGGTTTTGTGTGCAATGGATATATTGCGTGCTGAAGGGTGTCGTTATCTTTCAACCGGACCACTTCCTTCTCCACATTTAGGAACCGTGCAAGGACTCAATCCGGTATATTATGCACTTACTAAAATTTCATATGCGATCGCCAAAAAAATATTTAATTTAAATGAACGTCAACGGTATTGGAAAAAGTTTGAGCCACGCAAAGAGCCCAGCTTTTTATTATTTAGTAATTCACGTATCGGATACAAAGAGCTCAAAGGCATCATGGGAGCCTTTAATGCACAGTTGTTTAAATAGCTTATTCAACAAATGCCGTAATTAAATAACGCACGGTAATATAAAAGGTTACCTTATGCAAATTAATTAAGCGGATACAGATTATTGTTTTATTCCATTAAATGTGAAAGCGCAAAGGTCAGCTTCGTTCCTAAAATAGTTTGCAAACCATTACCTATAGGGAATTTTCGATACGGTGAAAAATAATCTTTTAAATCATCTTTCCCATCCAGCAGGTGATCAGCACAATAATTTCCCAAGGCTGCTGCAACCGGCAACCCGGCAGTTGCAGCAACATAATAAATTGATTTATGATCTTTATCGCGTCCACATAACGGTGCAATATCTTTGCTCAGACCAATCATACCGGGCCAATATTGTTCAAACTGCAAATCAAGTTGCGGAAATTTTCTTTTAAAATAATTGGTTAATTTTCGGTGTACCCATCTATTGTGGTATTTTTCCCGTTTGTCATACATATGCCACAATGACCCACCCCCGAGTAACAGACGATTTTCAGAAATACGAAAATAAGTATATAAAAGATCGGTATCCCAAACCATATATTTTTTCTGGGGAAAAATAGTTTTTAATTCACGATCAGAAAGCACTTGGCTTGCTAGCACAAAATTTTGTGCATGATAAATATCTTGAGTCAATCGATTAAAAGTTGGGGTAAAGCGATCAGTGCAAACAATTACATATTCTGCCTTCACCCGCGCATGTTGGGTACTTACGGCATGAGCCTCAATAGCCAATACCGGAGACTCTTCATAAATGTGAGCACCCTGTTGCATAAGAGCTTTCTTCATCTCTTGGCAATATTTGTAAGGATTAATGCCAAAGGTATTCGGATAGGTAACCCCTGCATAATAATCATTTGATCCGACAAAATTCGGTAATCGTTCTTGGGAAATATATTCTGTTTTATATCCTGTTTGTTTCAAATTTTCATATTCTTGCTCAATCGCCTTAATCGTACTTACCGAGTTTGCAACATACAACGAGTCTTCTGATTGGTAATCACAATCGAGCTTATAGGTCAAAATATTTTTTCGAATGTGCTCAAGCCCTGCTTCAATATTGTCCCATATTGCTTTACCGCCCTCTTTACCATGGCGCGCAATAAATGTTGATAATGAAATTTCACTATTAGGAGTAATAAAACCGGAGCTTTTACCACTCGCGCCCGCACCGCAGTAGTATGCTTCAAGCAACACGACGCGTTTATTTTTTGCAAGAAACGCTTGTGCTGCTGAAAGCCCCGCCATTCCGCCCCCAACAATAACAACATCTGCTTCTAACGATTGGCGCAAAGGGGAAACGTTAGGTCTACCCAAATACCAATACACTTGATCTTGAGAATTAATTGTGTTTTTCATATCACTCATATTCTATTGAATATTTTAATTTCGTATTGTTAATACTACAAAGAACACTAGAACTGTATAAAAAAATTATTTTGCCCTGCAAGAGAATACAAAATAAAAAGGTTATCGAAATGAAATTACAAAAAATTATATCGGTAAGTCCCGGCAATAATTATCAACAACTGGGACACGTTGCCATTTCAACCAGCACTGAGATTAATCAAAAAATTCAACTCGCACGGCAAGCACAACCTGCATGGGCACAACGTGACATTGCAGAGCGAGTAAAAATACTTAATAATCTCTACACTCTTTTTGAAAAAAAACAGGATGCACTCGCATCGATTATAGCGCAAGAGGTTGGCATTCCGATTACGGTGAGCAAACAGATAGATATTGGCGCAGGATTACAATTTATGCGGGGCTATCTTGATAATGCACCAGAATGGCTTAAGCCCGAAATTACCTTTGAAAATGACAGGGAAAAACATTATCTGCTTTATGAACCGCTTGGCGTTGCAGGAGTTAGCGTTCCGTGGAACTATCCGTTTTGTAATTTTATTTGGGGTGTTATTCAAAGTCTGGTTGCAGGCAATACCGTTATTTTCAAACACTCAGAAGAATGTCCGTTGACCGGTCTTTTATTAGACGAAATTATTCATGCTTCATCATTACCAAAAGGTGTTTTTAATCAGGTCTATGGGGACGGTTCTGATGTGGGTGAATATATCATGAATGCAGACATCGATTTAATGTACTTCACCGGCAGCACCGGGGTTGGAAAACATTTATATCAATTAGCTGCAAAGAAAATGATTCGTGCAATCTTAGAGTTGGGCGGATCGGCAGCAGGAATCGTATTTGAAGATGCTGATATACCGGCAGCCGTACAATCGATCTATTTTTACCGTTTTATTAATAGCGGCCAGACGTGTGATGCATTAAAGCGTCTGATCGTACATAAAAAGCATTTTGATACAGTCGTTTCACAATTAAAAGAGTTAATTGCCACTAAAAAAATAGGTAATCCAGAACTTTCCACTACCGACTTAGGTCCACTGGTTGCAGAACGGCAAATGATATCTATTGAAAATCAGGTACAAGATGCGGTGCAAAAAGGTGCTCAAATTATTACCGGCGGCAAACGTCCGTCAGGATTGCAGGGTGCCTATTATGAACCTACCATTCTTACTCAGGTTACCCCTGATATGGAGGTCTGGAAAGAAGAGGTTTTTGGACCGGTTTTACCCATCGTTTCTTTTGAAACTGAAGAGCAAGCAATCTGCTTAGCTAATGACTCTCAATATGGCTTGGGAGGCTACGTATATACCCAAAATAAAGAACGAGCAATACGGGTCTGCAATCAATTACAAACCGGCAACATCAGCGTAAATAATACCAATTATGTTATCGCCCAAGATCCCTTTGGCGGCTATAAGAAAAATTCAGGGCTTGGTAGAGAGCATGGCAAGCAAGGATTACGAGAGTTTTGCAATACCAAGCTTATCGCTCTCCAAAAATAGCAATTAGCAGAGTATGCTTAACTCTATTAATCGCCTAGATGTAACTACTGTGATTACTCAAAAATAGATTTTTTATAGAATTATTCATGCTTTTTGCATATTTTTCGTTATACTGTTTTAAAACAATCATTGATCAATCAACTATCTACTAGAAGATTCGTACCATGGCTAAAAGAGATTTTTATGAGGTCTTGGGCGTACCCAAAACCGCAACTACCGAAGAGATCAAAGCGTCATACCGCAAACTTGCAATGAAATATCACCCTGATCGCAATCCGGGTAATAAAGAAGCTGAAGAAAAATTCAAAGAAGCCGCAGAGGCCTATGAAGTTCTTTCTGATGCTCAAAAACGCAAGACGTACGATCAATTTGGTCATGCCGGTATGAATGCCGGTGCTGGCGGTGGACAGTATGGCCAGCATGGCATGAACATGGATGATATCTTTGCAAACTTCGGTGACATCTTTGGTGATATGTTTGGCGATCAGCGCAGAACACGCAAAAAAACGGGGCCTGAGCCACGTCGTGGTCATGATTTGTATAAAGATATTAATGTTACTCTCAAAGAATCGTACACCGGTACCAAACAAGAGGTTGCATACTACCACTTTGAAACATGCGACACCTGTAAAGGTAAAGGAACAAAGCCGGGCACGAAACCCCAAACATGTGCAACCTGTAAAGGGGCAGGCCAAACTCACTTTAGCCAAGGCTTTTTCATGTACACGCAAACCTGTGCTGCATGTAATGGTCAAGGGTTTACGATTCCATCTCCGTGCACTGCCTGCAATGGTCAATCGCGCAAACAGATTTATGATAAGTTCAGTGTTACTATCCCTGCCGGAATCTTTGATGGCGCAGAGCTTCGTATTGCCGGAAAAGGAGATGCGGGAGTCTTTGGCGGTCCATCCGGAGATCTATTTTTAAAAGTCACCGTTAAACCAGATACCCACTTTAAACGAGTGGATGATGATTTAACGTGCACTATTTTACTCACCTATCCACAATTAGTCTTTGGTAGCCAAGTTGAGATTGAAAATATCGATGGCACTAAAGAAGCAATCAAGATTAGCAAAGGCTGTCCGGTGGGCGAACGCATTATTATTGCCGGTAAAGGATTCCCTCGTTTACGGGGCTCAGGTCGCGGCAACTTAGTGGTAATCACCAATTGCGACATTCCTAAAAAGCTTTCTGAAAAAGCAAAAACTTCTTTAAGCGAATACTCACAAGAGATTGGCACCAGCACTCAAGGCAACTCAGGGATTTCTGGATTCTTTAAGCGCTTTTTGGGATAAATCAATCTTGTCCACGGGTTACATAACGCTGCAGGGTGAATGAAGAATTATTGAGATGTGGGCCATCGATAGTTATATTAATCAAATAATTATCTTGATCGGCCCGGTGCAGCTTATAAAAATAATCTTGAGTTTGTAAATGCTGAACAGAATTATCTTGATTATTAATATTAGTCAATAGTGCGCGAAGTACTATCGATTGAACATGCGGACTTTCCGTTGGCGTCGTTCTTTTATTTATGCTGAACATGAGAAGATCAGTAGAAGTTTCATCAAAAAAACCATTTAAAGCAATCGGTATGGGTTTACTTCGCTCTAATTGTGGATTATTATCTGAAGGCGTAAAATCAATCGGCAAAAACACTGCATTGTTTCCACGGGTTAACGGTATTAATTGCGTATTATTAATAATTGAAGCTTCAGACATGGTGCGATTATCAACATTGTGCAGCACAAAACGGGGCATTTGATTTATTAATGCTGCTTTTCTTTTAACTGCAAAAGAACTT
>CAZPZX010000028.1:0-4697 GCA_964591235.1 uncultured Pseudomonadota bacterium | reverse complement strand
AAAACGGGGCATTTGATTTATTAATGCTGCTTTTCTTTTAACTGCAAAAGAACTTGTAAACACAAAGACTGAAATAAATACACATATTAATGTGCGTTTCATAGGATCCTTTTTGTAGATATTTTAACTACATCATATTTATAATAGCACATAAAACTATCTATAAAGCAACAGTCTTGTTAAATAAATTAAAGTAATATTTTAAGGTTAGCTTCACTTAACTTTTTAAATAAGCCAACATTAATTGATGAAGCTTGGGTGAATTTATTTTCTCTATCCAATCTACTGCTTGCTCGAAGGCATCTTTTGGGAGCTTTGCTTTTGCTTCTTTCAGACTCATTCTTTCTTGCAAGATTATTTGAGCCGTACTTCTAATAGACATTTGGCTAAAGCTTAATGAAACCGATTTTGAAAGTTCCATCGTAGAATCTTCAAGATCTTCTCCTTTAAGATTGACGCGCGTTACAAAATCATGCGCTTGAGGAAACATAGTATCAAAACTCTTATTATCCAATTCTTTTTTCTTTTCAAGGTCTCCCGTCGAATGAGAATAGAGTCGACTCCCTAATTCTTTATGTAATTTACAACTTCTATAAGCTACGTCGATGGTTAATTGATCCGTTCTATCAGATGGCGCTATGATACCAACTTCGCAACGATAGTAATTCCCGTTATCGCAGGGCATGAATTCAGTTATTACGACATCTTTTTTAACCATATGTTTTGGATCAATAGGAAATTCATCGCGACCAGATCCGTTATAAACACTTACCAAATATTTTTTTTGCGTACTATTAGTGACTTCTACGGTCATACGAGCAAGCTCAATACGTTCATACATTCCAAATGCAGATTGGAAAACAACAAAAAATAATAATGAGAACAATAATTTAAAATGCATGAAGTATAATCCTAAGCAGCGCAAAAATGATTTTTTTGTTTTTATAATAAACAATTTTTCAAATTTACTAAACCAATAGATTAACTATATTCCCATGCCACGCTTTTTAAGGCTTTTTTGAGAATAATTAAGTTTTTGTGCTGATTCGATACCGATTTTGGTAATCAGATGATAGAAAAAATCCCGATCAGGACCTTTAACCACCGCTTGTTCATGAGCTTCAGCTAATGCTACCGGATACCCTCTTCCTTTTACGCATTGATCCATAATAATTGATGCTAATTGATCAAGCTTTTTCTCATCAAGCGCAATCCAAGCAGGCACCTCGATCCGCACCATTTCTGAGCCAACATCCAGATAAAAAAAATGGGGGACCAGATGTTCAGGATAACTTGCACCGATTTTTGCATTACTTTTAAACACAATTGAACGGCTCCCGGAGGTTAAAAAGAAGTGGGCAATTGAGCTATCAACTAAGTGATTAACCGCCTCAAGTTTATCGCATCCTTCAATTTGAAAGCCACACAATTCCAAACGCACTAAGTTAACCAGCTCTTTGCTTTTAGGAAGGCTAATGTACCCGCCACACAAAATGGAAGATTGATACAGCGCATCCAAAAGATTAAGATATTTGTTCAAAAAAAGATCTTTAAGATTCTGCTCTTTTGATTCTAAATGCCAAAAAACTAGTGATCCATCAAATAAAAAGGCAAAGGGAATATCAGAATTTTTTGAGGTGATTTCAATGCTTTTTTCAAGCCCAACCTGGAGTTCAAACTCCTGCCGCCGGCAGTTAACCAGATCTTGGCCAATACCTAGATCATCTTCAGGGCTAGAGCCTGCAAAAACCGTTGGTCGCGAATCAAAAAAAACCGGATTCTGGCCACTTTGCCCGTAATGCAATAACACTGAACCGATGTTAATTAAATAACACGGAGTTCCTTGATGGCGGTCTGGATATACCTGCGAACCATCAACGGCAAGCACCGAATATGGCCCAATTTTTGAATTTACTTCAACTACCCTACCAAGAGAATCATACCAATCCGGAACCAACCATGGCGTTGAAATTTGACGCACTTTGTAAATAAATAACGGATCTTTTAAAATACGTTGCCATGATTCGCGGGCAATTTTTAATTGATCTGAGGTGTCGATAAAAAGACCATCGGATAATGATTGTAACTGTTGCAAAAGGAGCGCTCGATTGAGCATGATTACCCTTTTTTTAGATGAGCATGCAGCCCTTCTTGCAAGGCATACAATGAAAGCAATGCACATTTTGCCCGGGTTGGGCCCAATTCCATGCCGATAAGAGTAAAAATATCGTGACTACTAAGCGCAATTACAAAATGAATAGACTTATCTTTAACCAACTCTGCAACCATAGAAGCAGTAGCTTGGCTGATAACACATCCGGTGCCATCAAAGGCTATCTCAACGATCGTGCCGTTGCTGAGTTTAACTTCAAAGCAGACCTGATCTCCGCAGGAAGGATTATGTTGACCCGAGGAAAAATCAAAATGCACCAAGCGGCCTTTGTGGCGGGGAAAACGATAATGATCTAAGAGTTCTTCTTTATATAGCTGCATAAACACTCTAATAATAGGGTTTCTTTTAGGCTAACCTATGCGTTAGAGCAGTCAAGTATATCTTTGCTTTGTTGGTTATGTGCTTTAGTTTCCAACATATGCTGCAACTCTTTATTGTGAGCATCGATATAATCCTGCCTTTGAGATTCGCTCATCGGTCGTATCAATGGTTTTAACGTTACCAATGGCAATCCAACTGTGCAGGATATTTTTTTCCATTGTTCGTAGGTTATTACATCTTTATTGATCATATTATTAATAAATTCCATCGCTTGGCTGTAATCCCACGTATCAATACATTCTAAACGCCGCAGCTCAATTTGGCGTTGCGCAATAAACTCAGCCTCAACTTCAGTTATGTCGTAACTTTGAATATACCCTTCCAAATCATCCAGATTATACGTACTAAAATCAACATGAGGCCAACGCGCGCCGATTGCAGCCGGCCGCTTTACAAATTTTTCTTGAAGTAGTTTTTTCTTTGAACCAGTCAACTGATTCTGCTCCTGCTGGCAGTTCTGATTTTTTTTCTGTGAATCACCCAAGGCTGACCCTTCTTGCATTTCTAAGATGTCATTTAAAATATTAAGCTCATCACAATCAATTTTTTCACCTTTTTTTGATTCTACGTATTCGACGACCTGCAGTTTAGTCCACAATTTCATTGCAGCAAGTTTTTTTTCTTTTTGACGTTTTAATCGTTGATCACGCGCATCATAAAACTTCTCTTTCCAGTCAGGGTGCAATACAAATTTTCTTGAAGTTACTTGTTTAAGCTCATCACAATTTAAGCCCGCATATCCTCCTCTTTTTCGCACAAAACCTTCTAGCTCACTTTCATTAAGCTTTTTAATACCGCCTCTTTTCTCAACATACTTTTGTGATTTTTCAGTGGTCATTTTTTTAAATTTTAGTAACACCGACTTATCAATAGTTAAATGATTAGAATATCTCTCCATTGCACCCAAACAAGATACAATGCAAAGCAGAAATAGTAGTATGTACTTCATGAAACCTCGCCATGATTTTTAACTCGTATCTGAGCTCACCTTATCCATAAAACTAAAAAAAGCACACCTTTTTGCAAAAGTGTGCTTTAAACATGTTATCTATAAAATAATTTTTATTCTTCGTTATTGCCCAAGGCTTCTCTATGAGCGTCTTCATTAGAATCCATATTTTCATGGGCTTGATCTTGAACTTCGATTGGTAACATTAATTGATCTAACAAATGACAAATGCAATCAAGACCATGAGTCTCATGTGCGCGAGCATGTCTAGTATCCGCTACCTGAGTTGCTGCGGGAATCATACGTATAAACAATACCCCTCTGATTGGTTGAGCCTGAGCTTCAGGGATTGTGGATAAACGAGCCCTTAAATCACTGAATCTGTCACGACTCAGATGTCTAAAACGATTTGTATACGATTGCTTTGAGCGGGGTGTTAATCCTGCAACATTATTGTTTCGCTGATACTCAACTAACTCTCTTAAAGATGCATAACTAAAGTCTATTGTGGGAGTTTGGCCAGGAACTTCGGAGGCTCCTAAGACTAAGGGAACAAGTGAAATTAGTAAAAGTACATTTCTGCAAAGTGATGTTTTCATAGTTTCTTTTTTTAAAATATAATTTTATTTCTGAGAATCAGTCTCTTTTTTTAGTGCTAGTAAATAAGCCAGACGAGCACATATAAAGGGAGTTGTGTCATAATTTACCACCCTACTTCCATCAGACGCCAAAGCGGTATAAACGAAATCACGGGTACCTGGGGTTATGCCAACTTCTTTCATTCTATCTTCAAGAGATTTTTTGGAGCGCGGACTTAAGTCACGCACTTCATGTTCCAGCGCATATTGATTGAGTTCTTCACGTGTTTTATATTTAAAAGTGATTGAAGGTAAGCTCTGCCCATCCATTGCAATCAATAAAGATCCAGCAGATACCAACCAGAATCCGATTAAATAGTCTTTTACTTTCATCATCTGTCCTTTCTGATCTAATTCTTAAATCATGTACGAATAACGATATGCCCCCGATTAGGAAAAAAGTTAGGCAGATGCTGCTCTTGATAACCATACATTTGTCGCATTCTACCAAATCTCATTAACGTTTTTATTTGGGATGAAGTTAAAGCGCTATTAGTATAAAATTTATTAATTAAAGAAATATATCGATCATCATCAGGGGTTATTCCTAACTCTC
>CAZPZX010000027.1:0-13153 GCA_964591235.1 uncultured Pseudomonadota bacterium | reverse complement strand
CCTTTTTCAAGACATACACGATTTCCAATCGTGCTCTTTCGACCACTCAGACATCTCTCCAAATGCTGATTTATTCTTGACCAGCTTTTTTGGTTGGTCTAGCTGAAGGACGACGAGGCCCACGACTTCTACCCATGTCATCATCGAATTTCTTACGAGGAGCACCAGCGACTTTGCCAGCAACTTCCCCACGACGACCAGGACGACGTGCACCGCCTTCTTCTTCTTCACCACCAACTTCAATGAACGTTAAATCAACGCCATCTTTGCCAGTAGCTTCTTGAGTTTCTCTTTCAATTTGTTTAGTCTGCGCCACTTCTGCACCTTTACGTGCACCTTCCGCAAGATAATCGACAACTAATTTAATCGCACGAGGCGCATCATCGTTACCTGGAATTACATAATCAACCAATGAAGGATCTGCGTTAGTATCAACTAATGCAACAATCGGCAATCCCATACGCGCAGCTTCTTTTAATGCTGAACGCTCTTTTAAAATATCAACTAATACAATAGCGCCTAAAGGCCAGGTTAAATTTCTAATTCCACCAACGTTTTTGTTAAGACGCTCAACTGCTTTTTGAATTACGTTCAACTCTTTCTTGGTATAGAAAGGAAATTTTTCTGATTTAGCTAAGACATCTTCATAGTGAAGCAGCTTAGTTCTTGATTTAAATACTTGAGAATGGTTGCTCAACGTACCACCAATCCAACGATGAGTTACGTGTGGCATATTTAAATTAGTTGCTATCGCTTTGATAACATCTTGAGCTGGCTTTTTAGTACCTACCCACAAAATTTGCTTACCTTCAGCGGCTACTGACTCTAAAAATTTAGCTGCTTTTTCTAATTGATGAGCTGTTTTAGAAACATCAATTAAACTTACGTTGTTTTTGCTACCCCAGATATACGCATCCATTTTGGGATTACGACGGGATTTTTGATGTCCCCAGTGAATACCGGACTTAATTAACGATTCGAAAAAAGACTTTTGGTCTGCCATTGTATGGATTCCTTGTAGGGTTATTACCGCACACCTTTAGGCTTGGTTTAGTAACCAATAGCCACCCTATTTAAAGGTGCACTTACTATATTAATAATTAGGATCAATTCTAACAAAACATGCTCAGAAAGCAATAAAAAATCGGTTTTTTATTCTTTTGTAGCCCCAATAACTTCATTATTGGCAACCGCCCAGTCAAAACGTCTACCCAACATAAGGGCTGCTATGGTCCAAACTCCTATAATGCTGGCAAAAAAGACTAGGTATACACCAAATATTAGGTCTTGAGCCAAGAACTTTACTACGTAAATATTAAAGGCCGAACCCCCACTTTTGGCAAATTTAGTACCAAAAGCATCGATCCATGACTTGGATTTAAACTTAATCTCTTTAACCGTTGGAATGTAGAGGCTTTCTCGTACCGGATAGCTAAAACCATAATTAATAGATCGCATAACTACAAAGGTAGCGATAAGCGCCTCGGGAGTATAGGTACACAAGAAGTAAATAAGCACTATTCCGGTCGTTACTGGAATCAGCACCAAACACAGTCGTTCTCCTAATCTTTCTAATAATGCTTTTGTCCCAAAAAGAGAGATTAAAAAACCTGCCAAGTGGGTCCAGAAAATAACCTGGAATAAAAAGGCACTTACATCTGAAACACATGAAGAGTTCGCTTGGGCTATAGAAATACGTTGATACCCTAATACGGTATTAATGGCTTCATAAAAGAATACCATACAGAAAATACCCAATAAATACGGGTATTTTAAAATCATATATAAGCCTGCAAAGATACCGGTTTTTTCATCGCCTGTTTTGCTTCTTTCTTTTTCAAGTTGATAAGCTGCCTCATAACCATGCAAGTATTTTCCTGAAACTTTTTTCATTAATAGCATGATCACAAAAGGAACGGCAAGCACCATAACAGATGAAAAGGCCAAAAGGAGCTGATGGCGTGCAATATCAGAGCTAACATATGCTGCAATAGGATTTGAATGACTTAAGAGCATCCATGCCAATCCAGCACTCACCATACCCCCCAGTTTAGAGCCGGAGACCATAAGTCCATAATTATTTTTCGCCTCTTTAGGATCAGTTACTGAGTTTGCAAAAGCCCAGAAAACACTGACCATAAAGGGTGAGTACCCTTCAACAAAGAAGTAAAAAAGCCATCCAAAAATACGACTAAAACTTGCTTGAGTATTGACTAAGCCAATTGTTGGATGATTCAAAAAAACAGCAAAAACTAAGCCTAAAACGCCATAAAAAATTGCATAGATATAAAGCAATTGATAGCGCCTAACACGATCAACCAAGAATGAATAAAAAAGAATCGCCGGAATCAAGACGAACATTGTTAGCGGCTTGGCATACAGAATGCCTTCTTTCCCGACGATCGCTATAAAGATTGAATCTTTAAGCTCTTTGATGATTGTGTAAGAGGCAATAACAAAGAAAAACGTTAGCGACAGTAATAATAACTTGAGCCGTTCATGTGGCGCAACATTAAATAATGATTTGAAGAGATTGGCAACCCTCAACCCCATATGCAGTTTCCCCTTTGACCAGCGGTCAATTCAGCACTTTAAAAGACATTTCCATCAACCTGCATTATTACTCTACTTTTTTATTTAATTTACAAAAAAGGCCTTCAAGATCACTCAAGAAGGCCTTTTGTAAATTAATCTAGCATCTTTATGCAGTCTTAACAAACAACTTCGTCTTTTGCGACCGCTTTTTCGTAGGTTTTGCCAAGATAAAGCGCAACCAATACCCAAGCAGCAATTAAGCCGAATGATAAGTATGATGAGAATGCGATAAACGCAGTCAAGCCAGCTTCAGCACCCATTTTCTTGGTGAAGGTTTTTTGCATCATATTGATACCAGAACCTGCCGCCTTAGAACCACGTGAACCAAATGTTTCAATCCATGCCTGAGACTTATATTTAACATCATGACTGGTTGGAACATATAAAGTTTTTAACGCAGGGCTGTTCAACGCATAGTTAATAGCCTTAGCAGTAACCATGATCCAGAAAAGAACGTGTACTACCGGATACGCTTTGAAGCTTAAAACCATTGCTAAAACGATGAACGGCATCATCACTAAAGACACTTTAATGCCAAGACGACGTTGAATATTGCTAATACCAAAGAGCAAGCAAAGGAATGATACTACGTTAACCATTACTGCATAGTCACCCAAATATTTAGTCGCTGCAGTACCGCTATATTGGCTCATAACTAAGAATTTGAAGTTATAATCAATGATAGTAACAATAATTTCATAAATACCGATAACGGCAAAAATACCAAGCAAATATGGTTGTTTTAAAAGAAGAACTAAGCCTTCCATGAAACCAGGTTCAACTTCTTTAGAAGCACCCGGATCTTTGGTATGATATCCTGCCAATTCACTCTTAGGAGTAGTTCTCATAAAGAGATAAACGCTGAACATCATCATACCAATTAAAATACCGCAGATAAATACGGTTGGAACGTCAGTACCAAACACTTGGGCACCCAATGGTGTCAAGAATTTAGGCCCGAAAATAGCACCCAATTGACCGATCATAACAACCAATGGGAAACCCTTTTTAGCTGAGTTTGGGCTCACTAAAGATGCAGCAAATGCCCAGAAGAGCGCTACAACGATAGAACCATAACTTTCAACAAATACGTACCAGAACCATCCAACATAACGGCTGCTACTTGCAACAGTATTTGCAAGACCCATAGACGGATTCCAGAAAATAAATCCGAAAATAGCAATACCCACAATATATGCGCCGCCAATAACATAGAACAAGCGCTCTCTTGAATATTTATCAATCAACTTATTGTAAAGAATTACCAAAGGGAAAAGAATAACCAGTGAAACCCACTTAGCTGTAGGCTGGTAAGTGATACCAACGATTGAGCCAAACAAAGAATCTTTGAGTGGTCTCAGGGTCCAATAAACCCCGATCACAAAGGCAAAGATAACACCAAGTTTTAGAAATTTTTTAAGTTCTTCCTTATGAAAATCCCCAAACCAGGCTTTCAAAAAAGAAGTAATCGGATTAGAAGCTTTCGCTTGCATAGTAGGTAACCCTTTAACAAGAAGAAATAGAATAAAATGAGACGACTACAAATAACGTAAAGAATAGTAACAGAAGATTAAGCATTTGTAAAAAAAAAATTACATCACCCCCTTTCTACAAAGGGGAAACAGCCATGAATCTATTAACCATTATCTTGAGACGTCGATTCCTATTTTGCTTTTTTATTACTAATGACTTATAAGTAATTGAAAGACAAATAGAGGACTTTTGCTATACTTATGAAGAACATACCGCTGGTAGGCATTACTGATTAGGAAGCCCGAAAGTCTATAAAATTACCTGTCGAGATTTTTGGTAATAATAAAATCCGACTCAAATAAGGCTCAATTATGGAAAATCAAACACAAAGTAATCACGAAGAAAAAGGAATGCATCTTGCCCTGCTTCCTTTAAAAAATGTCGTCATTCTTCCCAAAAGCATTATCCCTATTATCGTAGGAAGGCAATCATCTATTGATGCAGTCGAGTTTGCTCTCAAAAACAATCAATCGATTTTTATTACTGCTCAGAAGAACCCAAAAACAGAAAACCCTAACGAGAATGATGTTTTTGAATACGGAACACGCTCATCTATTTTACAGGTTATGCGTATGCCAAACGGCTCTTTAAAGCTTCTGGCGGAAGGAATTTGCCGTTCACATATGACTAAAGCTGATCATAGCCAAGGCTTTTTAACTGTTTATTGTCAAGATTTACCTACAACCAGCAATGAACTTAACACCGAACTGGAAGCATTGTGGCGTCAGCTAAAAACACTCTATACTGAATATGCAAAACTTAATGATAAGATTCCTGCAGATTTAGCAGCCAACGTAAAAACTGCATCTGAAATGGATCATATTGCTGATACGATCGCCGTCCAAATAAAAAATCTTTCATTGGACGATCGTCAAGCTCTCCTTGAAATGCCAGACCTAAAAAAACGAATTTTCTCACTCTGTTCTTTAATCAATAAAGAAGTTGAAATTTTAGAAACAGAACAACGCATTCGTGGTCGGATTCAAACATCGGTTGAAAAAAGTCAAAAAGAATACTATTTAACCGAACAAATTAAAGCAATTCAAAAAGAATTAGGGCGGGAAGACCAAAGTATTGAAATTGCACAAATACGTGCAAAAGCCAAAACAATTGGTTTAACCGAAGAAGGCCAAGAAAAAATTGATAAAGAGTTGCGTCGCCTTGAGCAAATGCCACCTCTTTCATCTGAAGCGGTTGTAAGCCGAAATTACGTTGACTGGATCATTTCTTTGCCATGGCAAAAAAGTAGTAAAGATACCATTAGCCTACCGCAAGCGGAAAAAATACTTAATAAACGTCATGCCGGTCTTAAAAAAGCTAAAGAACGTATTATCGAGTTTTTGGCTGCAAAAAAATTCTCTAAATCAATAGGACGCGCTCCTATTATCTGCTTAGTAGGTCCTCCGGGAGTTGGTAAAACTTCGTTAGCGTCTTCAATTGCTGATAGTTTAAACAGAGAATTCGTACGCATATCCTTAGGTGGTATTAAAGATGAGGCAGAAATTCGGGGTCATCGAAGAACTTATATCGGCGCCTTACCCGGTAAAATTATTCAAGCAATGAAAAAGGCAAAAACGATAAATCCGGTTATTTTACTTGATGAGATTGATAAAATGAGCCGAGATCTCCACGGAGATCCCGCATCAGCATTACTTGAAGTACTTGACCCAGAACAAAACAAAACGTTTGTAGATCACTTCTTAGATATGGAATATGATCTGTCAAAAGTAATGTTTATTACTACTGCAAATACACTCGAGGGAATTCCATACCCATTGTTTGATCGTATGGAAGTTATTTCTTTGTCGGGTTATACCGAGCCGGAAAAAATCTCGATTGCCAGCAATTTCTTAATCCCTAAAAATCTCGCTGAATATGGACTCAAGGCTGAACAGTTCAAATTGAGCAATCAGTTGTTACAAATGGTTATCTCTCAGTACACCAAAGAAGCGGGTGTCCGCCAATTAGAGCGTGTACTTGCAAAATTAATGCGTAAAGCCATTCAAGCATTACTTAAGGATGAAGAGTTAAAAGCGGTAGTAGTCACCGAATCTCTGATCAAAGAGTGGCTCGGTAATCCACCGTTTAAAAAGACCAGTCTCAACTTGCGCAAAGACAAAATCGGTATTGTTACTGGACTTGCCTGGACTGAAATGGGTGGCGATGTCATGGAGATAGAAACCACCGTATTACCCGGCAAAGGTGCTTTAACGCTGACCGGACAACTAGGTGACATCATGCAAGAATCTGCCCAAGCAGCATTAAGTTACATTCGTGCACGCACCAAGGAGCTGAATATTAAAGATTCTTTCTATTCGAATAAAGATATTCACATACATATCCCCGAAGGGGCAACGCCAAAAGATGGCCCATCGGCAGGAACCGGCATGTGTACCGCTATCGTATCAGCACTTACTAAAAATCCTGTATTGCCTGATATTGCAATGACCGGTGAAATTACTTTGCAAGGACGCGTGTTAGCCGTTGGTGGATTAAAAGAAAAGCTACTTGCGGCTAAACAACATCACATTAAAACCGTAATTGTTCCGCAAGAAAACTATGATGATATTCAAGAAATATTAAAAGAAATCGATCTTAAAGACCTCAATCTCATTTATGTAAATACGATGGATGAAGTATTAAAATCTTCTTTTGAAAAATCTCCTTTTGCTTTTGAGAAAACAATTAAAGCTAAGAAAAAAATCAAAAAAAGTTCCAAAAGGAATTAAATATTTCTCGATTTTCATCACACATCGATTACAAAAGTGCCCTTAACTAGGGCACTTTTATTTTATTTTAATTCTATTTGAATAATAATATTGAAAAATAATTCCACAATTGTTTACCATGTTAGTAGAAATGTATTCTATTAACCCTTTATTAAAGGAGAAGGTATGAAAACCTTCATTTCAGCAGCTCGCTTATTTTTAGTTGCGATGTTGTTTGTTTCTTTAAATGCGTTTGGTGCAGGATGCTGCGCTACCAAATGTGCTCCAAAATGTGAAAAAACTTCGTCTTGCTGTGCAGCTCCAGCTTGCCGTTTAAAACCTGAACCAGTTGAAATCGTTAAAACGTGCGATCACCCAGGTTTCTACCGCCAAGTATGCCGTCTTGAGTACAGACCTTGCGAAGGTAAAGTAACTCGTCACAAAATGTGCCCTATTTACGAAGGTTGCTTCGCTGAAGATGGTTCTAAACTTGATACCGCTTCTGTTAATGGTAAATCTGGTGTAGCATACACTCAAAATGCAACTGTTGAAGTTAAAGCACCTCAATTTGGTTCTGACGTTACTTATGTAGGCGCTCAAAGAAAAAATGGACGCGCTGCATACAAAAATGGCAAAAACAAAGCCGCTGTAGTTGAAGAAGCTGTAATCGTTGAGTAATCACTCTCGATTTTAGAATATTCATAGGCTTGGCCTTCTTGGCCAAGCCTTTCTTTTTGTCTATTAAAGGGCAAAAAGAACATTTTTTATCCCATCTAAAATAAGCAATATCACCTCCAGATAATACTTTACCATGTCAATAATTTCAAACTGAATACAAAATTGTTGAAAATATGTATATTTATTTCATATACTAATAATAGAAATATTCTTATTAACCCCTTAACCAAAGGAGAAGGTATGAAGACCTTCATTAACGTAGCAAGAGTACTTGCTGTTACCTTATTATTTGCATCATTGTCTTCATTCGCGTTCGGCCGTGGTTGCTGCGCTAGCAAATGTTCAACTCCAGTCGCTAAATGTGACACCGGTTGTTCAGCTGCACCAGCTTGCCGCTTAAAGCCAGAACCGGTTGAAATTGTTAAGACGTGTGATCACCCTGGATTTTATAGACAGGTTTGCCGTCTTGAATACAGACCATGTGAAGGTAAAGTAACTCGTCACAAAGCATGCCCTATTTACGAAGGTTGCTTTGCTGAAGACGGTTCTAAACTTGACACAGCTCAGTAATTGTAACGCCTAATAAGCGTTCATCTTTTGGGAGAGGGTTGGTGTGTCTCTGGCATACCAAGCCTCCCTCTTTATCGTTTTAAAATAACAAATGTATCTCAGAAAAAAACTTAAACACTTTGCAGCACATATTTCATAATCTACAATAGAAGTAAATTCTATCAAAAAGGAAATGTTATGAAATATTTAGTATCTGGATTACTATTTGGTTTATTACTTGTCTTAATACCCAGCTGTTGCTGGAAAAAACATCTTAAACGATGTACTACGTGTGATATACCTCTTGAGAAAATAACATCACACAATAGTTATCAAGCAATCCAAGATTCTATCGATCTGGACTAACCCGCTCAATATGCTCAAGCATAATAGATAAGACTTGGTCTTTAGATAATGCAGAACTATCAATTATCAGTGCGTTTTCAGGAATAACCAATGGAGCTGTAGCGCGATTCATATCTCGCTCATCACGCTCTTGGACATTTTTTAATGCTTGCTCTGGAGAAATAGAAACTCCTTTTGCTTTTTGATCATGATACCAACGTTGTACTCTAACTGATACAGAAGCGGTTAAATAAAACTTAACTTCAGCATGAGCAAATACCGTTGATCCGATATCACGGCCTTCAGCCACCACGTTGTGTTGAGCTGCAATGGTATGCTGTAATTTTAGCAATGCATCTCGGACCACGGGTTGCCCACCTAACAGTGAAGAATACTGAGTAATAGTAGGATTACGTAAATAATTACTAATATCGGCACCGTCAAAAAAAAGCTGTTCATTTTGGTCAATCGAATATCGATAGATAAAACGTTGAGGATCTATCGCTCTGCGCAGATCTTCAACCCTTACATTTTCAATATTTTTTTCTTGATAATGAAATTCATGTATTAAAATATACGCCAGGCCTCGAAATAATATTCCCGATGATAAATAATAAAAATGTAAGTGTTGTGCAAGCATACGGGCAACCGAGGATTTTCCACTTGCTGTTGGTCCATCAATAGTTATTATCATAGTTCACCTGAACATACTAAATATAAAAATATTTATTTTACCAATCTAAATCTCTTATTATTGTAATGATCAATATAAAATTATCACGAGGAATTTATGGATAACTCTTTATCTTTTAATGAACAGATAAAACAAGAAGAAAAATTAATCGACTACTACCATTCTCATGAAAAAGAACTGGAAGCTCGCAAAATACTATACCGCCTTCAGTTGGAAAATATCATACAAACTCAAAAAGAACTCAGCGACGATCTTGTTAAAATTGGAATCGAAGGCTTTACTGATATAGATTTAGAAGATTCTTTTATAGAAACTTATGCAATCACAAGCGCTGTATACTCAAAATTTGCATATGAATATATTCAAAACCATCCCGAATGGATAGAAAAATTGAAAGACAAAACTATTGAGTACGAACAGGATCGTCATCAATTTTTTTCTAATGCACTAAAAATAATTCCAACATCCTTGGAAAAGCCTACCTGGGAAGAATATCGTTACAATATACTAACGGTCCAAGACGATGAATTCTACCAACAGTTCTTGCCATATCTTAATAAAAAAATCGGTAATGAATAATTTATTTCCAGGCAACGTCAACACCTTGCAATTCAATTGAAACTTTGCCATTCCAATGATTTTCATTCACTTGTACGGCAAGATCAAATGCATTTTGCCCAATATCCTGAAACTGCTGAAATAATTCCGGTCTATTAAAGAAGATAATCGGTTTAATAACCCCATCTGCAAAGACTGAACACTTAACATGCGCATCTTTGAGTAATATTGGGCGTTGCACTAACATTGCATTTTTAACATAAAAACTTGGCTGGCTATTTGAATTACCAAACGGCTCTAAATGCGCCAGATCATCAACAAATTTTTTCGTTAAATCTGGCAAGGTAATTTCAGCATCAAGAGTCACTTTCGGCTGCAAATCGTGCAAAGACACTTGCTGGAGAATCATTTCTTGCAGACGTTCTTTAAGCAATGGCAGATTTTTTGCCGGCAAACTTAAGCCTGCCGCCATTGGGTGACCCCCAAATTGATCGATTAAATCAGAGCACGCGGTTAGTGCTTTAAAAATATTAAATTCAGGAATTGAACGGCATGATCCTTTTGCTTTACCATCTTTTGTTAAATGAAAAAGCAATGTAGGCTTGCCATATGCTCCCACAAACCGGGATGCAACAAGACCTATAACTCCGGGAGTCCAATCTGCACTGGCCGTTAGAATGACCTGATCTTTATCTAAATTTACTTTTTTAGTGGTTATTTCATTTTCTATGCTAGCAACAATGCTACGTTCAATTTCTTTACGCGCCTGATTCAGCTCTAACAGGACTGCACCCACTTCATTAACAATGGTGATATCGGAGCCAATTAAAAATTTTACTCCTTGGCGCGCGTCTTCTAATCTTCCTAAGGCATTAATTTGCGGTGCAATAGAAAATCCAATATCCGCTGCAGAAATGGTTGGCTTTGTTAATTTACTATTCTGCTTTAAAACTTTTAATGAAATACTCTCAACGTTATTTACATAATTAAGACCGTAGCGAACCCAAAAGCGATTTTCACCCAAAAGTGGCACCACATCGGCAATAGTTCCTAATAATAATAATTCATAGGCTTTAGCAGGAAGCTGCATTCCCTTCATTTCATATAACAATGAAAGGAGTTTAAAAGTTACGCCAACCCCTGCCAGAGATTTAAACGGATAACTGCAATCATTTTGGCTTGGATTTACAATCGCATATGCATCCGGCAGATGATCATGCGGTTTATGGTGATCAGTAACAATTAAATCAATCCCGAGCTCTTTTGCTTTTAATGCCGGTTCAAATGCAGTAATGCCATTGTCCACGGTTATTAAAACGGTATATTTATTTTGAGCAGCACGTTCTACTATTTTGGTTGATAATCCGTACCCATCACGCAAACGATGAGGAAGGAAAAAATTAATATCTGCACCTAAGGGCAATAAACAGATCATCATAAGCGCGGAAGAAGTAATACCATCAACATCATAATCCCCGCATACTAATATTTTTTCTTTATCAGCGATCGCCTTCAAAATACGATCTACTGCCTTTTGTGCATCTTTAAAGTGTGATGGATGAGCAACGTCTTTCTCAAACGAACTAAACAAAAAAGAATCTATTTTATCTTTATCGGTATAACCGCGTGAAATTAATAATTGCGCGATCGGATATGAAAGATTATATGATGCAGCTATGGCCCAAATTGATTGCGAATCTCCCTGAGGCAGCTTCCAAAGATATTTTGCCCCTTTAATTGTGGCCATGCAAATCCTAAAGTAATGTATGCAATTATTTATATTAAGATATTTAAAAATGATAGCGAAATACCATAAAAATAAAAGTGGTTTGCACAATTTTTGGTTACATTATACTATGCAAATACATAACAAAGAGGCTCTAGATGAAATATATGACCATTCACGCATTTATGATGCAATTTCTGGCAATACCGTTCTTATGTGCCATGGATGATGATGCAAAGCATAATCCTCATTTTGCATATTCTCGGCATGTAATTGACGATCATTTAAAAACGGTCTGTGAGTTTGATTCAATTATCGACTTTGGCTGCCGGAATGGTATTACTACTCATTATCTCTATACAAAAACAAATCCAAAAAAAACCTCAAGAATTGTCGGACTTGATCCTTCGGTTCGATATATTATTGCAGCAAAAGAACGTCAATCTCGTCATTTACTTGCACCTGTAACGTCACCCGCCGCTGCTCCGGCACAACAATTAACGCGTAAAGAATCTTTTAGTTCATCCCCTCTTGAAGTTTCAACGTTATCAACTTCTTACCCACTTCAGGTAAGCGAACCTGCTGACAAAGATGAGTCTCACGATGATTTTTCGTTCTATCAACGCACTCTTGTTGCAAAAGAAACTTCAAACCCCGAACTCGATCTTTATACCAGCTTCATTCATACTCAAGATATTGATTCAAGAGATCGCTTAGAATTTTTAGTAGATAATTTAGTAACCATTAGTTATGAAGGTAGTCGCGCTCAATTAGTAACGAGCTTCAACAACCTCCCTACTTTTTTAAATAAAGAAATTTTTTTTAGTAATATTGCAAAACTATTAAAAGATAATGGAACTCTTTTATTAACTACTCAATTAGAATCATCAGAACTTAAGACTATCTTGGATATACTAAAAACCAAAGTTACTGAAACCCCCTGGCGTGATTTATTTGCTCGTTTTAATACAGAAGAATTTTATAAGCCTTTATCATCTATGGAAGAACTAAAAAAACTTTTAAAAAAATATAACTTCAACCGAGCTGATATTATTTCCGAAGAAAGGTATTGTACAAGTCATCATAATGTTAGTGCATATTTAGAACATGAATTCTATGCATTTGCACCATTTCGTTTTCTATCTGTCGATCAAAAAAAACAACTATGTGATTCAGTCGCTCAAGAATATATGCACCACTATCCGGCAGAAAATGGCTCTATTCCTTTACCTCATACGGTAATTGTCAAAGCTCAACGCCATATTTCATCGGTCTTTTCAGGAGTTGGATGGAAACACTAACCTCCATTTTATTTTATCTATCTGACACGACAAGCACATTCATTTCGACTCGCTCCATATAAAAAAAATAAAGTAAGTAGAAATGAAATTGCTATAATAACGTAATTTAGATGTGGCGTAACCGTAATACCAAATGCAGTCAATGGCAGTAAATGCGCAAACATTAATGAAATATGTGCGATTGTATGCATAAATGCAGCACCCGCTAAAAACACAAATAAACATTTAGAACACATGTAATTCTCCTTATAAATATGCAACTAAGTGTTGTAATGCGATTCGCATATTGAATTCTCCCAACGCAGTTAATGAACGTGCTTGAGTTTTTGTATAGCAGAAATTAAACGTGTTACACGCTTCTTGTGCAATACATTTTTCAATGTCAAAATTACATAAACAATTATAAAGTTCTTGATAGGCACTATCGTTCTTAATAAGATCGAGTTGACTATGGTCTACAATACGC
>CAZPZX010000026.1:0-13758 GCA_964591235.1 uncultured Pseudomonadota bacterium | reverse complement strand
AAGAAATATGACAGACAAAGACAAACCAACTGAAATCGAATACAGCACAAATAATCCAAGCGCCATCTCAAAACTCATACGCGCAATCATTGTGCTTAAAATAAGAACGAGTCCTACTTGAACAATAATTAATACCCATGGCAATGCCGCTGTATTAAAGATAGTAGCAATAATTTTAGGACTACTTGCAACATAATACGCAGTTGCAGCCGTAATTGAAAGGGCTAAGCACATCCACGCATACACACGATACATTAAGTTGCTTTCACGGGCATAATGCGTTGGGCCTGAATAATTAAACATATAAATCTCCTTAGTATAAAAACTAATAGTAATAAACGCTTTTTTATTTAGAATATCGCTCAGGTTGCCACTTGTCCAACATTTTGAAATCTACTTGCACTGTAAATCCAAACTGTTTAAATTATATGAGTTACGACCCTATAAAAAATTTATAATAGAATAGAGGAAATTCAAAATGGCAACTTCAATTACCAAAGACAATTTTGCAGCCGAAATTGAAAATGAAACAATGCCTATTGTTATGGACGTATATGCAAGCTGGTGCGGACCATGCCAACAGATGGCTCCTCATTTTGATTCTTTAGAAAAAGAACTCAAAGACACCTATAAATTTGTTAAGCTCAATGTTGATGAAGCGCGCGATATTTCTATCAAATACGGCGTTACTTCAGTTCCAACATTTATTTTTTTGCATAATAATCAAGTTAAAGGTCGCGTGACTGGCTACATGAGCAAATCTGATTTAAAAGCTCGTATCGAAGAATATTTAGGTTAATTTAATACAAATTAAAAAAGCGTCGGATGACTTATGGGTTTTCCGTCGCTTTTTTTTCGTCTACTTTTTGAGAATCAACTAACTCAGTAAAAGAGAGGCCGCCCCATAAAGCCTTGCCTTTCTTTTCTTCCGTCAAATTAATAAAAGCTGTAATACCGGCAAAAAGTTGCTGTGGATTAAAAGGAGCATTTTTTAATTGATAATATTGTGCAAGAATTTCATTCCATAACTGCTCATCACAGGGATCATTGTGCCAAACATTGACACTAATCGTTACCATCTTGAGCGGCTTTCTAGCATTTTGCAACGAATCAACTATAGGTGGACTCTTAGGTAAAGTAGGACTTTGCGGTTTTTTGGCAGCAAAATCAACCAAATGTAAAGCAGGATTACACAAAGAATCAGTACGTAATGGGCGAAGTGGCGGTTCAGCTGTTTTTATAAACAAAGGAAAACACATCAGTATTAACAATCTATTCATACCTATCTCCTTATTTTTTATCTTGCACTTCATAACCTAAACTACGCAATTTATCGCGTAATTCATCAGCCTTCTTCCAGTCTTTTGCTATACGTGCTGCTTCACGCTCTTTAATTAATGTTTCCATCTCAGGCGTAAGAGTTACTTCTTTTTCAGGCAATGGAGCGAGCGTTAAGCCAAGCACTTTTTGAATAAATGTTTTGACTCTGCACAATTCTTTTGAATCTTTTTGCAATGATGCCAAAGATTCAAATAAACTTCCCCACATACCGGGAGTATTTAAATCGTCAATTAAGAATTCAAGCATCTTCTGAACAATCGGAGAATCTTTCATCTCTTGATCTGAAACACCGCCACATTGAACATTAAATGCTTTGCATAAACGCGCATAAGTTTTTTGCATTACGTGCAGATCATCAAATGAAAAATCTAATGGCGCACGATACTGGTGATTCAATAAATAAAAGCGCACTACCATCGGATCAAATTGTTCAAACACATCACGTAACGTAAAAAAATTGCCTAATGATTTAGACATTTTTTCTTGGTTTATACGCACAAATCCATTATGCATCCAATAACGCACAAATGTGTTACCACTCAACCCTTCTGATTGTGCTAACTCATTTTCATGATGAGGGAAAATTAAATCTTGCCCACCGGCATGAATATCAATCGTTTGGCCTAAAAATTTTTGGCTCATTGCCGAACATTCAATATGCCATCCCGGTCTACCATGGCCCCAGGGAGAATGCCAGCCTGGCTCATTTGATTCAGCATGCTTCCAGAGAGCAAAATCAAGCGGATTTCTCTTTTTCTCGTTAACATCAACCCGAGCACCCGCAATTAAATCATCTAATTTATGTTTAGATAATCTGCCATAGGTTGGAAATTGAGCAATCTCAAAATAGACATCGCCATCACTCACATATGCTTTACCATTATCAATCAATCCCTGTACAAATGCGATGATCTCAGGAATCGTTTGGGTAACTTTTGGCTCATAATTGGGAGACAAGCAATTAAGACGTTTAAAGTCTTGCTCAAATGCAGCAATGTATTTTTCACTAATTTCTTTAAATTTTTCAGGATCATTAAGCTCTTTTTGAGCACGGTTAATGATCTTGTCATCGATATCGGTAAAATTACGACAATACCTAACATCATACCCTAAAAAATTTAATAATCGATAGAGTACATCAAAAGATACGTAAACCCTGCCATGTCCCAAATGTGCATAATCATACGGAGTGATTCCACACACATATAAGGTAACGGTATTATTATTCAGAGGTTTAAATAGTTCTTTTTTACCGGTTAATGTATTGGTTATTGTAATCATATTCTTTTTATTTAAAGTCGAAGAAAATTATCTGTCTGATTCTACCTCATTCATCTTGTTTGTAAAACCCTAATATCAAGCACCCGGCTGGAAATTCACCTATAGAGAAAAATTAAAAAAAGAGTATGATTAAAATCATCTTTTTAGACCTCCGGGAGTGTAATTAACAATGTTCAGCATGAGAAAACTCATTAAACTAATGGCAATAGTCATATGTCTGATAGTGCCTACTGTTTTATTAAACCAAGAAGCAGAAACTATTAAACCAGAATTAGAAGATATTGATCAGATTAATTTGCCTGATCAAGAACTATCGCAAGAAGAATCATTAACTTCACAAGATCTGTCTGGCAGAATTATTAGAGATATTATTGTTACGGGTAATACGCAAGTAAATACCGCAGCAGTTTTAACTAAGCTGCCTTACCGCAAAGGCCAAATCTTTGATCCAATAAAAAGCCGCGAAGCCATACGCAACTTATATTTCGATTTAAAACGCTTTAGAAATATTAGTATAATGGCTGATCCAATCGATGAAAATACGATTGATTTACATATTATCGTTGAAGAAAAAATTCCAGTTGGTGAAATAGTTTTTGAAGGCAACTCTGCCATTTCTGAAAAAGATTTAAAAGAGAAAATTCCTCAATTAGATGTCCAAGCTATCGATCAAGAAGAGCTCAAACCGTTTGCTCAAGCAATAAAAAAACAGTATATCGAACGCGGCTACTATAATGCAAAAGTTGAGCCTGACTTAACACTCAGCGATAGCGGCAAAGCAATAATCGTCTTTCGCATCACTGAAGGATGTAGATCATTGGTTAAACGCATCGATTTTAAAGGTAATAAAAATATCAGTGGCAAAACATTACGCAGCATTATTTACACCCGGGAAGATTGGCTCTTAAGCTTTATGGACAAATCAGGCACTTTTTTACCTGACCGTCTTGAAGCCGATAAACACGCTATTGAAATGTACTATCAAAGCAAAGGGTACATGAATGCAAAAGTTGCTGCAGTTCAGACAAATATGGATCCATGCACCAATGATTTTAATCTCGTTTTTGAGATTCAAGAAGGTGATCTCTATACCATTAATTGCGTAAGCGCTCCGGGTAATGATTTATTAAGTGAATGCGATCTTTTAAAAGTGATTCCGATTGCCCCATGCGATCTCTATTCTCGTGAAAAATTAGTTGAAGCAATTAAAAATCTTGAGTTATTATGGGGGAATTTTGGATATTTATACGCACACATCGAACCATCTATTGAACCCAATGATGATAATAAAACAGTCGATATCTCATTTCGCTCTGAACTTGGCAACCAAATTACACTAGAAAATTTAACGATTCGCGGGAATAAAAAGACACGTGATAAAATTATCCGTCGCCAAATTACTTTCGGTGAAGGAGATTTATTAACTAACATCCGCATGGAACAAACCAAAGAGCGTATTCAATCGTTAGGATACTTTGATCAACGGGATGGGGTTAACTGGCGCATTATCAGAACGAGCGATACTACCGCAGATGTTGATTTACTTCTTAAAGAAGCTAAAACCGGACATCTTGGGTTCCAACTTGGTTTTGCCGGTGATCCTAATAGTATTGTTGAACCGCTAAAAGGCATGTCATTACAATTAGATGTCGGTGATTCAAACCTTTTTGGTTCAGGAATGAGCACGAATTTAATGACCAAATTCTCTCATGAAGATTTTATTTTAAACTTTAATTTAACCCAGCCATGGCTATTTGATCGCCCTATCTTTGGTGCAATTGATGTTTTTCACAAACGCGTTGCCTATGAAGATCTTAACTATGTTGCTGCACCTATTAATGAAATTGATACCGGAATGTTACTCACCGGCGGATTCATGACCAGCTGGTATAATAATTTCTTACGAGATACGCTCATTCGTGGTGCATTAGGGCTTGATAATATCCGTTATCAGCCATTACCGGTAGCAAGCATTCAAGAATTGCGAGAACCTGATAAAACGCTCGCCCAAGATCAATACAATATTATTTTGCGCAAGATGTTCAATCCGGGAAATTATGGCTCCTTTAGTTTCAACATGGGTCAAGAAAAAAGAAACCATCCTATTCATCCGAGTAATGGTTATAGCTGGCTTGCTCGTGCATCGATTACATTCAACTTCAGTCAAAGCTGCTTAGGATTCCATAAATATGATCTTGATGCGCACTATTTTACACCACTGATTGGAGATTATGATCTTATTTTCCATTTACGCGGATATATTGGGTTCTTATTTCCATTCAAAAATCGTTTAGTTCCGTATCGCGAACTCTTCCATATTGGTGGCCCTGCCAGCGTTCGTGGATTCCTATTTGGAGAGATCGGACCTCAATTTAACGTCAACGATCCATTGAGCGGACCAACACGCGGCGACTCTATTGGTGGCAGCAAAGCAACGTGGGTTAATGCGGAACTGATCTTCCCGATCACCCGCGATATGAACTTTAAAGGTGTATTATTCTATGATGGTGGTGCCGGTTGGGATAACCCGTATGCAGATTGCGTAGATCGCCGTTTTATAAGAAATAATCACTTTAATTATCGTCATGCGGTTGGATTTGGTATCCGTATTTATAATCCAATGCCATTACGCGTTGATTGGGGTTTCAAACTTGATCCTCGCAAAGGTGAACCAGCGTATGAAGTACACTTTAACACCTCATATGATTGGTAATTCGAGTAAAAAATAGCTTTGCTTAACCTCTTTTTAGTATTCTCTTATTACTAAAAGGAGAGTAACGCTATGAAAATCTATACGATATTATTCTTTTTTATCAGCAGTAACATTTTCTGTATGGAACTATTAAAAGAAGCTATTGTTAATGGCGATGAGCATAAACTTAAAATGCTTTTAAAAGAGCTTCCTCATTCTTCAACCGCTCTTTTAGAGCACCCAGTCAATTATGATGAACTTCATCAATTAGCAGTTGAACTTGCTCAACAAAAAGAGCATAATTCTCATACGCTTAATAATAGACATGTGTATCAACGCGGTTTTGCCGCAGTGATTTCTCTATTGGGTGGGGGTTATGCAGTAGTAGATTATTTCATGACGGGTAACTTCGATCAGCAAAAACTTGCTCAAATAACCGGCGGATTAATCGCTTTGTACCATGGCGGGAATAACCTTTATTTAGGATTAACAAATCGTGACGCAAATAATGAAAGCGCACGGCATCATGCAATTACTGCGCATATAAAAGCAGCATATCAAACATCACAGGCTCCTGCACCTTACGGTAGTCTCTAAACACGTTTTGTTGCATAAAAACTTTCTTTTATGATTCCAAATAAGGTATTACTAAAAAAAATGAAGGATAGCGATGAAACGATCTCCCTTTCTTGCTCTATTTATATCTGCAAATATTGGATTTGTGTTATTGCATTTGCATAAACAAAGTCAATTTATTCAGCTTTCATACACAAAACAAAAATTAGAAGTCCAAATGAATAATCTGAACAAACAAAAACAGGAACTCACTCATCAGCTTTATACCTTTTACGATCGCACGCGCGTTCTCAACTATGCAAAAAAAGAGCTCAACATGTCTCATGCAAAAGTAGGACAGTTTAAGAAAATGAGTAATACGGTAGCAAATTTACAAGCAATAGAGATTCCTGAAACAATCGAAATAAAAACTCTTGAAGAAGAAAATACTATTATAATCAGTCAGAATCAGAGTGATGTTTCGATTAATACCGAACCAACGGAGACCATATGACCCATGCACACAAAGTTCGTGGCGTTATAGTTTTTCTTTTTTTTTGTTTTTGCTATCTGATTGTTATAGCAAATCTTTTTTACTTGCAAATCATTAAAAAAAATTTTTTTACTCAACTGGGGCAAAAACAATATCATATTAGCGTTACGAGCTTACCACCCCGTGGTCATATTGTTGATCGAACCGGAAAAAACTTTTTAGCTATTAATAGAGATTCTTTAGCTGCTTTTATTTTACCCCGTCAATTAGAGCAAAAAAAACAGCTGCAAACATTTTTAGCCCATCATTTTCCCGCAGCACTTGAACGATTAAAAAAACATCCTCAGGCTCACTTTTTATATGTTGCTCGTAAATTGACTCATGAACAAATACAGTTAATAACTACAAGCAATTGTGTGGACATTAAATTCTTAAATGAACCGAGTCGATATTATCCTCTTGCAGCAGCATCAGCGTTAATCGGTATGACCGATATCGATAATAAAGGATTATTTGGTCTGGAATTGCAATTTGATAAAGAACTTGCCGGAACCCCAAACACCGTTATTCTCGAAAAAGATGCACGTTCAGGCCATTTTTATTTCAAAAAAGAAACTGCCGCTCAGGGCGCTCAATCAAAACCACTCCAATTAACGATTGACAGCGATTTACAATTCTTAGTTCATCAAGCATTAACTGAAACAGTGCAAAAGTATAACGCAAAAGAAGGTGCTGCTCTTATATTGGATCCCAAATCAGGCGATATTTTAGCTATGGCTAATGTGCCGTGTTTTGATCCACAACATTTTAATCCCAAAGAGCTAGCCCTGACTAAAAATACGGTTTTAACAGAAACCTATGAGCTTGGCTCAGTGTTTAAAATATGTGCAGCGTTGGCAGCACTAGAAGAAGGTGTTGTCACCGTTGATGAACTTATCGATTGTAAAAATACTAAAACTACCTATATAGATGGTCGAAAAATAAATACGGTGCATGAGGCCGGAATTATACCATTTGAAGAAGTTATTGCTCAATCAAATAATATTGGTATCGCGCAAGTCGCTCAACGGGTGGGGCATAAATTGTATGATCACTATACCCGCTTAGGATTTGGTAAAAAATCAGGATTACCATTCCCGGGTGAAAATAAAGGATTTGTAAACCATCCGTCAAATTGGTCTAAACAATCGATTATCTCTCTTTCATATGGTTATGAAATTTCGGCAAACTTACTTCAATTGGCTCGCGCCTTTGGCATAATCGCTAATGGCGGCTATTGGTTTGTCCCTCGCTTAATTGCTGATACGCCCCTGCAAATAAAACCAGAAAAATTATACAAAGATGAAACGCTTGAAACTATCAAACGTATGCTTGAACGCACTACTGCTGCCGGAACTGCAAAAAAAGCACATATTAAAGGCTATCGAGTTATGTGCAAAACAGGTACGGCTAATATTTTAGAAAATGGCCATTATAATCCCGATCGCAATATTTATACCTGTGCCGGAATCGTACAAAAAGATGATTATCAAAAAGTAATTGTTGTCTTTATTAAAGAAGCGGCACAAGCAGATTTGTATGCATCGATGGTAGCAGCACCTTTATTCGAACAAATTGCTGAAAAAACATTAATTAAAGATCGCATTATCTGATCAACGCATTCATTATTTAAAGAGTTATTTTTTACATACGTTTAACAATATTAAAACTAATCAGTAGAGTAACGATGATTTTTTATAAAAAATAAGAATTTAAAAAAGGGCCAGATTTATATCCGGCCCTTTTACTGAGCGCAATATTATTGCTTCTTCTGTTCTGCAGCTTTTAATTCAGGATATGCTTTGTATAATGCTACTAACTCTGAAATTGCCCATGAGTTTCGGGGTTCTACTTCTAAAATAGTTTTTAAATATCGTTCAATCTTTTTATTATTCTGCATAATCTCTTTGGGCTTACTTGTTTTTAATTTTTTGGCGATATTTACAAGTACAATCAATGATTTAACATGTTTTTTCTCGGCTAATTCTTCAAATAACGCCATTCCTTTGGTAGGTTGATGCTGATTCTTCAAGCATATAGTATGGCCATGCGTTGCAATATAAGCATACATATAACGGGCATCCAGGTTTCCTTTTTTACTCAGCTCTTCAAATTGCATAATCGTTTGAGAACTAAAAGGTTTAGTAGCACGATCTTTTGTTGGATTTTCTAAGGACTCTATAACTGAATCATATGCCATCAAAAGAGCTTTTAGATAGAGTAATTTTTCGCAATATTCCGGTAACACTTGAGCAGCTAGGAGATCTAGTAATGAACGATAAGCGGCTTGAAAAGCATCTCGCTCGCACATAGTCACGCGTATTGGTATTTCTGGAAAGACAAAAAAACCTTCGATTTTATTAATTATTTCATTGATACAGGTAAGCAAATAATTGCAATTATCTGAATTACTTATTTCATGAGAAAACCACAAGGCATCGTGCATATAAAATTCTAATAATTTAAATCGCTGAAGCGGACTCTCACAACATTTTATGAGACATTTTTCAATAAGAGTCGCTAATCCGCTCGAATAAAAGAGCTGACGATCTGCAGTATTACCCGATTCTTTCATAAGTCGCTGCATATTTTTCAATTCTTTAAAGGTATCTTCAATAACTTTGTTAAGGCAATCGCTCTCGGGATTATATACATTTATCAGTGTATACATATTTGCCTTACATCGTGCAACTTGTGCTCTTACATCAGTTGCTGCTACTTCCGTCAACGCGTTATATGCTATTGCAATTTCATCACTCACAAGTTTTTGACCTTGCCATGCAAGAAGAGCATCCGCAAAACGAGCCTGTGCCCGAGACAAAGATCTTTCCACCCCAAGCCCTTCCTTGAGATAGAGTGCTTCTGTAACCATCGCCTGAATGTTTCCCTGGTCTGCTTTATCTTTTATTAACTGATATTCTTCTGCAGGATTCATTACGCCAATCACCGATGGGGGAATTTGTGCAGCTTCACCATTTCTTTGCATACGCACATTCAAACATGCATCTATTTTATTTTTGAGCTCGGTAGTAATTATTCCACCACAACCGGCAACAAACAGAAACCCTTTCGCGCTTATTTCTTTTAAAAAGTTTTCTGCACTGGTACAACCGCCATGCGTTGATTGTATTAAATATTCGATTGATTGTTCTAATACTGATTGTCCTTTTTGTGTATGCCCGTTAATGGCGATCATTGCCCAATTATACATTCCTGTTGCTGATTTTTTTTGTATGGTTAGTTCAAGAAGCTCTAATGCTTTTGCCAGATACAGTTGATTAGAATCGATCTTGTATATTTCATAATAGGTTGCGGCTTTTTTTACATCTAAATCTACTTCATCTAATTTTGAAAAATCAGTGTGCGGCACCTGAGCCGTTGCTGCACTTTGCAGAAGGGTTCGCGCCTGCTCTATCGCTTGTATAGTCAACTGTGCATGGGTTCTGCTATCAATCGCATACCCCGGATTTAATGCTGCTAAAAACGTATAGTAAGCTTGAGCGAAATATGCCCATCCCTGGCCGCGTACAGCCTCTCTTTCTAAAACAGCTTTCATTCCGGTTGTTTGGTATAACTGTTGTTTCGCTTCACCATCACCATGAGTAAGAAAAACCACTTGCACTGCATTCTGAAACGCTTTTAAGGAAGCTATTCCATCATTATGTGCAAACGCAGTCGCCGCATGATAATAAAATTCTGCATCATGAATAGTCGTTCCTGTTTCTGTTTTTAAAGAAAGCAGATTAATTAATCTATCAAATGCTTCCGCATGGAGTGCAGCAAATTCAACAACGTCCGGAGATGATGCAAGTAAATCAGCAGAGCTCGTATACGCTTTTGACCAAAACTTCATTGCTCTTGCCAGTTGTTCACTCGTTTGAGGTTGCATCGCGCGCATTTTAGGCAAACAAGAACAGATTGCATCCCAATTTCCTGCTGTTAAAGCTTTCTTAAAATATTCAGTTCTTAAAGATTCAACTTGCTGCACAGAAACAGCCGTAAATACTTCTGGAAATTTGCTTAACCATGTGTAGATATGAATAGCTGCTTGATCATCACCGTTATCAGCTTTGTCTCTTGTTTTTTGTAATTGTCTATTCATAAAATCAACTTCTTGTGATAACAAACCTGATTTATTTTTTAACTCTTGCGCATACGTTTGCATAGCTTGATGAGCAAAAATGCTGAGATTATCAGTACACTGCTCAATAATTGCTTGTTTTACAAAAGGACTGGGGTCCTGCAATGCGCGCGTCAAACAATCTTTAACGGCTTGATCAACCCGCTCATCTTTTTCTCGATGAAGATTTAAATAAACGGCTGCATCAACTAAATCTTGTCCTTCATAAATAGAAGCTCCATGCTCAATTAAAGCTGATAACGTTTCTGGAGAATAATCCGGAGTTACAAATCTTTTTTTTGTATCTCTGGGCACGATTGAAGGAGCTAACTGGAATGTACCCACGCGACTTTCAACATCATTCCAGAGATTGCAAATTTTTGCTGCTCTTTCTTTAATTTTAGTATTCTCATGATCTTTCAGTTTTTCAATCGCGCAACGCACACCCGCAGCATGCAAATAATCAGCGTCAAAGATTTCTTGTGAAAGGATTTTTTCAGCCAGACCCAATGCTGATTTAATCGGCTCATGAGTGCCTTTTGCAATATTTTCTTTAATAACAAAACATGCTAAGGGAATATCAGAGACCGATGTAGTAAACCCCTTTTCATACTTTTTTATTTCTTGAGTATTGAGCGTTTTCTCAAATTCAGTCTGCTTTTCTGCCAGATAATTATGCAAAACAATTTTAGCTTCTTCATTTTCATAGGTTGCAATCTGTTTTTTTGTTTCAGGGTCATGAATAAATCGTTTAGCACGTGCGGCCCGCAGTAATGATTCTGCGGCGTTTGAAAGCTGAGTACAACGCTGTAGCTCTTGTTCATCAGCATGAATTTTTGGTTTTGACCATTGCATATACATAGTAGCAAGCGTGATTGCACACCCAGGATCACCTTGAGATGCTCCTTTGCAACTTAATTTATGACTGGATTCAACATCACGAGCAGCAAATTGTGCTTCAATTAAATCATGACGTGCAGGCATATGTCCTGCATCAGCAAATTGAGATAGCCGTGCCAGAGCCGGTTTGCTGGTAGGAAACGTGTGCAGTTCGCGGGCTGCATTCTGATATTCAAATTGTTGTGCATCAGAGAGTGGATATAAACGTTGATAAAATTCTTGATAAGAAAGTTTGGGAACTACCGCTACTTGTTGTGCAGTAAGCGTTACAATTGATAACGAAAAAACTAATCCCAGAAAAAAAACCGTATGCATCGTAAAACCTTGTTGTTATCGAAAAAATTATTGATGCAATGGTAGGGATAAACCATCAAAAATGCAAGGTTATAGATGAAAAAACCTTGCATCGATAATTGTGTATTAATAAAAAAATTACGGAAGTACTGGACCCTTGCCTTGTCTTTTAATGAGCGGACTCACTAAAGATTGTCTTCCGGGTAATTTATTTTGAATCCTGATTAGAGCATCTTTTTTAACATCAGGTAAACGTTGCTTTTGTAATTGATCGGCTACTGCTTGCGCAGCTTTGCCATCTAAATCTTGAGCGCCATTTTCAATAAGGAATACCACTAATTGCTCGTCAGCTCTTTCTATGGCCGGTATCAGATAAGCATTTAAATCACCGCGATGAGCACCTTTGTCCAACAGCAATTTCGCAATTTTGTAGCGTCCTTCTTTTCCGGTGATTAAACCAACCTGCAGTTCAAGAGTGGCTTGTAATAAATTTTTTTCATGAAATAGTTTATTAAGAAAAACACGGTTAGGTAAAATTATGCGATTATCTAACATTGTTTTTAAGTCAGAAAATGATCCGCTTGAAAGAATCCGAGATAAGTTTTCATCGGTAGGCTGCAAAAGAGAGTTTTGACTAGCTGATTTTACGGGCAGCTCGATTTTAGACATACCAATAACCGCTGATGTACTTACTAATAAAAACAAAATTAATTTCTTCATAGTAATACCAGCGATTACGAGTTAGCGCACAAGTCGCAAACGGTTACGCAATCGTCTTTACAATCATCACAACAGCCACTGGCTACCTGTTTACAGCTTCCAGCGCCCGTTCTTTTTGCTAAATGACATTCACGCAAGCAACGCTCTTTACAATTAGAACATGATGTTGCACACACTTCTTGGCAGCTTACGCGTTGTACTTTTTCTGGTTTTTGATTCGCATTGGATTGATTTGGCTTTTTCATACCCGCTCCTTTGAGGTCAAACAAGAGGACAAAAGCCAACAAGACTTTTGCCCTCATACATTACTTAATTTTAAGTCAATTAAGCGCAGTTACACTTAGCTTTAGGGCTATTGTGTGCTGAGCACCATCCATGCTTTTTTTGCTCTGGATTTTGGTTAGCTTGACCTTGTTGGCCATGCTTTTGTTGACCCTGGTGTTGACCATGTTGGCCTTGTTTGTGCTGACCTTGGTTTTGGTTATGACCTTGGTTGTGACCATGTTTAGGGTTATTGTTATTATTGTTACTCATAAGAGTTCCTTTTTTGTTGGGTACCAACAGAGAACTACCTCTGCTTAAATACTATTACTGACCCTCTTAAAGAGCCATATCTTACCCCCATAGTACCAAACGCAATTCCAAATAGTCAATAATTTTAGAATCGCCTATGAATAAGGCATTTAGTAAATCAACCCTTTATTTTAGATATAAAACTATTTTAAACTTAATAAGAGCAGAAAAGAGCGTATTAATCACAAAAAGGGAGGGCAATATGGCAAAATATGGTAAAAAAGCTCAACAAAAAGTAAAACGAGCGATCCACGAAATGAAACGTGGCACATTAAAAAGTGGCAGATCGGGCAAAACCGTGAAAAGTCGCAAGCAAGCTATCGCCATCGGATTATCTGAAGCAAGAAAAGCCGGCGGCAAAGTGCCAAAAGCGCGTAAAAAGTCTGGTTAATAGGAGGAGCGATGTTTAAACGGTTAATATTTTTTTTATCGTTAAACTTAACAGCATTTTCTGGATTCGCTTTTCAGACACAGACAACCAGCTCGATACTGTTAGCTATACCAAATGCTGCACAAATTATTAATGTGAATCAGTTTACTGTCCCTGCCACCGGTGAGTATAGCATCTCCTTTAAAGCACATGCAGTAAATGGTGGAACACGCTCGGGCATAATTACTATTCAAACGTTAAATAATAATACCATCATAGATGATTTTAATAGTACTGCTATTGCAAGAGGTCATCGAGCAACTATTTCACATACTTTTGTTACGGAATTAACACAGGGAGATATTATCTCATTCAAAGCT
>CAZPZX010000025.1:0-14079 GCA_964591235.1 uncultured Pseudomonadota bacterium | reverse complement strand
CCATTTTGTAAAGTAAGTCCAACTCTTTAAATCCAGCATCCTCGATAATTTCAATTGGTTTTGCAGGACGTAGTTGATCGGGAGTGCCCGGTCTATTTCTTAAGGTTTCCACGCGCGAGGTACCCAACTTATATTGGTGAGTTAATTTACGCACAACATTAATTGCATCTATAATTGGTGCATTCTCATTAAATAATGGACTGTCTGGAGGTAATTCATGTTTTTCTTTTATGCTTTTTTTTAGTCTCTGAGCAACTTTAGTAAGGTCACAATCAGTCGCCCCTTTAATAAATTGAATCATGTCATTCAACTCTTGATCAGATAAACGAGGAGATCCTTTTTCCATATCACTTAAATTTAAAGCAGGAACCAACGGCTCTGCAAACAAAACAATCGACTTTCTTTTTTGTTTTTTTTCTTCTTCGGCTGCCATTTTATTTTTTTGATCTTCATTAGCTTTATATGCAGCTAACGCACGCGCTAATTGTTCTCTGATTTCCTCATCTTGTGAATGAGCGGGCGCCTTCAATCTAATAATAGAACGCCTTTTTTGAGCTTTGGTTAATTCATGCCCATCTTTATCTAAATCGATTTGGGCCATATCTGAACTTGTCGAAGAAGAATCAGACGCTTTTGCACCCTCGGATGCAACGGTTGAAGTTGAGGTAGCTTTTGCTATTGAAGATGAATGGGCAACAGATCCGGAAGATTGTGCATTTCTTTCAATTAACTCAATCGTACCTTTTTGCTTAGCATCTGGTCCATTTTTGGGTTGTGGATCCATCGCAATAAGATTGATAGCAAATCCCACCAATAAAAAAAATATTTTATTCATAATTAATCCCCTTTAAGTAATCCCTACCATACCCATACTAATTTAATTACAAAAAGAAAATCAATTATGAATAAAAAATAAGTATTTTACGTTATTTCTTAAATATTTTTAATAATTTTTCGGTCACGATTTCTAACGCTTGTTGAGATATCTGGTTTTCTTTAAGTGGAGAGAGCATTAAAAAATCATGCACGGTGCCTAGCATACGAATCGGCGTTACCTTAACGCCCGCTTGCATTAATTTATGTGCATACGCTTCTCCTTCATCCCGAAGCACATCATTTTCATCAACAATAAGTAACGTTTCTGGTAATCCTTGCAATTGATCTAAACTTGAACATAAGGGACTTGCATAGGGCTGACTTCTTTTGTTTTTATCAGGCAAATACGCATCCCAAAACCATTCCATTGCTTTTTTACTTAACCAATACTGACCACTGCCAAACTCTTTATATGAACCGCTATTAAAATTAGCATCGGTCACCGGGTACAATAATATTTGCGCTAAAAAGAGCGGCCCTCCACGATCTTTTGCCATCTGTGCAACCGCAGTTGCCATATTTCCGCCTACGCTATCGCCGGCAATAACCATTCTAGTTCCATCAAGAGCTAACGTGTGCCCTTTTTGTGCAACATGTTTTGCAACATCATATACTTGTTCAATTGCTACCGGGTAGTGAGCTTCAGGTGATGGGGTATAGTTAACAAACACAACCGCTGCTTTTGCATCGTTGGAAATCGAGCGTATTAAATAATCATGAGTATCTTTATTGCCTAAAATCCATCCGCCGCCATGTACGTATAAAACAACAGGTAATTGTCCCCGCACATATCCCTTTGGCTTTACAATCCGAACATCAATCGGCTTTTTATCGCTGCCCATAACTTGTATATCTTGTATTTGTGCCGGAATTACTCCAACACTTGAGGCTTGTAAGGAATTTAAAACATCACGCGCTTTCTCCGGCGATAAGGTATAAATGGGCGGTCCATTTTGAGCTGCCAATCCATTTAAAAACTTAGCTACTTGAGGATCAAGATTGCCATGAGGAGCTGAATAGTTAACACAAGTAGTGAGAATGAGCAAAAATATTTTTTTCATGCCAAAAGCTCCTTAGATTATATTATGTATATGTTCATATTATTGCCTACACTACTAACATATAATTCATATTCAAGGATACTAATATGAAAAAACTAGTTTTATCATTAGCATTTGCAACTTTATTAATAAGGGCTTCAACAATTCAAACGTGAGATAAAAAGATACTGCCTTGCTTGTTGGTGCAGTCACCACATTAATTTTGGCGGATAACTGATTAGAAAAGCGTGCCATCATCATAAAGATATTATTGAATTTGCAAAAAATAGACCTCACGTCTTGATTGCAGGTATTGCCATAATCGCAATAACTGCACGTCAATATAAAGAGGTTGTCTTGAATACCATACTAGATTGGGTTCAATAGTTTTAATAAAAAAGGGCCGGAAATTATCCGGCCCTTCTTATTTTACTTGCTTAGATTACCATTCAAGTGAACCGGCAGTTTGATACTCGGTTACACGGGTTTCAAAGAAGTTCTTTTCTTTATTTAAGTCTACTGATTGAGACATCCAAGGAAATGGATTAATCGTGCCATAGACTTTTGGCAAATCAATACGCTCAAGACGACGATCTGCAATATACTCAACATATTCACAGAATTGCTGTGGATTAATTCCTAAAACACCCTGTGGACATGCATCGAACGCATATTTCTTCTCAAGCGTCACGGCATGTTTAATTAACTCAACAACCTCTTTTTGGAACTCAGGAGTCCAAGCTTGAGGATTTTCAGTTTTAATGGTGTTAATTAGATCACAACCAAAAGCTAAGTGTAAGCTTTCATCACGCATAATATATTCAAATTGCTCACCCACACCAACCAATTTGCCTTGACGCTTTAAAGCAAGCATCATAGCAAAACCGGCATAGAAGAAGATCCCTTCCATGATCACGTAATAACCAATTAAATCATGCAAGAATTGTTGAATATTATTTATACCAACCGGTGCAAATGTTGGATCAAAAAGTGATGTTGTTAAGCGAATAACAAAGTCATCTTTTTCTTTAATTGATGGAATCGTTTCATACATGTTGTAAATTTCTTCAGGATTTAGTCCAAATGAATCACAACAATAAATAAACGTATCAGTATGAATTGCTTCCTCAAATGCTTGGCGTAAAAGATACTGACGGCATTCAGGATTAGTAACATGTTTATACACTGCTAATACTAAATTATTTGCCGTTAAAGATTCTGCAGTAGAAAAGAAACCAAGATTATAAAGCACCATACGACGTTCTGTCTCAGATAACACCGTTTGTGATTTCCATTGTTCCACATCTTTTTGCATTGAAACTTCTTCAGGGGTCCAATTATTAGCAACACCATCTTTATAATGTTGACGCGCCCATAAATAGGTCATCGGTAAAATTTTATTGGGATCAACCGCTGAATTATTTAATAAACCTTTTTTTGCCATATTAGTTCCTCAAAATTTGATTTTTACTGACAAACATCACACTCAGGATCTGATGATATACTGCATGCTGTTGCAGGAATGGTAGTTGGCTCTGTTGAAATTTCTGCTTTTTCCATTTCAACTACCGGTGCAAATCCTTCAGAAATATTTTTCTCTACTGCTGCATAGTCACGTTTTTGGGTAAATCCAAACTTTTTAGCATCAAGGGTAGACTTTTCAATCTGGGATGCCCCTAAAGTACGTAAGTAATAGGTGCTCTTTAAACCTAAACGCCACGCTTTAATATAAATATCATTTAATTTCTTTCCTGATACTCCTTTCATAAAGACGTTATGTGATTGACTTTGATCGATCCACTTACCACGTGCTGCAGTCATTTCAATCAACCATTCAGGATCGATTTCAAATACTTCTTTATATTTTTCACGTAAGTGAGCAGGAATCTGTTCAATCATCTGAACACTACCATCGTAATATTTTAAGTAATCAAGCATCTCTTGATTCCATAATCCAAGTTTTTTCAAATCTTGAATCAAATATTTATTAACAACGGTAAACTCGCCACTCATGTTTGCTTTAACATAAAGATTTTTATATATCGGTTCGATGCACGGGAAACATCCAGCTACGTTTGAAATAGTTGCCGTTGGCGCAATTGCCATACAGTTTGAGTTTCTCATACCATATTGTTTAACACTTGCTCTCACCGGCGCCCAATCTTTTTTACCTGTTCTGGTAACAGGAACTTCAATGCCTCGTTCTTGTTCAAGTATATCAAGCGTATCTTGCGGGAATAAATTGCGATCCCACTTAGAACCTTTGTATGATTCATACGCACCACGCTCTTGCGCTAACTGCGATGAGGCTAAAATCGCATTATACGCAACAACTTCCATGATATAATCAGAAACTTCTAATGCTTGAGGAGATGCAAAATGCACATTCATTTTGTAAAGCGCATCTTGTAATCCCATAATACCTAAACCGATCGGACGATGACGCAAGTTAGCATTTTTTGCTTCAACCGTTGGATAATAGTTAATATCGATTACGTTATCGAGCATACGCACGGCAAGAGCGACCGTTTGTGCAATCTTATCTTCATCAAGCGTACCCTGCTGAGTAATATGTTCTGCTAAATTCACCGAACCTAAATTACATACTGCTGTTTCATCTGCAGAGGTATTTAAGAAAATTTCAGTGCACAGATTTGATGAGTGAACCACCCCTGCATGGTCTTGTGGAGAGCGAATATTACCCGCATCTTTGAATGTAATCCATGGATGGCCGGTTTCAAATAAACGGCTCAACATTTTACGCCATAACACTGCAGCTTCAACTTGCCTGTGTTGCTTAATTTCACCACGCGCAGCCATCTGCTCATAATGAATGTAGCGCTCTTCAAATGCTTTACCATAAATATGATGTAAATCTGGTACTTCTTCAGGAGAGAAGAAGGTCCATTTTTCATTATTAATCAAACGCTTCATAAATAGATCGGGAATCCAGCTTGCCGTATTAATATCATGCGCACGGCGACGTTCATCACCGGTATTTCTGCGTAGATCAAGGAAGTCTTCATAATCCATATGCCAGATTTCAAGATACACACACGTTGCACCACGACGTCTGCCACTTCTGTTAATTGCAGCCGTAACATCGTTAGCAATTTTTAAGAATGGAATAACACCTAAACTTTCGGTATTAATGGTTTTAATCATTGCACCGGTTGCGCGTAAATTACTCCAATCATTGGCAACACCTCCCGAAAACTTAGAAAGCAATGCATTATCAAGATAGACTTTAAAAATATGTTTTAAATCATCTTCAACCGTTGATAAGAAACATGAGCTTAACTGAGGGCGCAATAAACCAGAATGGAATAAGGTTGGCGTACTAGGGACATACTGCATTGTTGAAATGAGATTATAAAATGAGATAGCACTATCCATTTTATTTGGCTCATTGAAAGATACACCCATTGCAACACGCATCCAGAATGCTTGTGGCAACTCCATGCGACGATCTTCAATCTTATTAAAGTAGCGCTCATTTAATGTCTTTAAACCCATATATTCAAACAATGAGTCTCTCTCTAAATGAAGTACGGCAGCTAATTGTTCAAGATCAAATTCAAGTAGGCGTGCATCTAAGCTTTTTGCTGCCACCCCTTCTTTGATACTGGCAATAAACGATTGACGATACAAATGATCGTATGCATGCGAACGAATCGTTACACCCGTTACTTCTTTAAAGAGCTTTTTGAGCGCTAACTGTGCTGCAACATAGTTATATCCCGGATCGCGCTCAATAAATGATGCGGTAGCCATAATAAGAGCATCAGCTATTTCACGCGAAGAAACACCATCAAAAATTGTGTTAATAACCTCTTGTAAAATTAAGTCTACCGACACATCTTGTTCATGACCCTGCGCGGCCCACTCAATAGATGCACGAAGCTCATTAATGTTAAACGATAAAAAAGTCCCATCAGGCGATTTAATACGCGCGATTTTATCTACTTTATCATTAAAATCTTTCATATTCATGTTATGACCAAAGGCGTTAAAAATACTATTATTATTGTTACGTTGAGCTTCCATGACAATCCTTTATTTTACACTTTCCTCATCCACACTTATATTTTGAGAAAAAAATGGCGCGAATGGACTATCACGTATTTGATCTATACGCGCTCCACACACGCTCTTTAAATTTTTAAAATGATTTCTATATGAAACAGCGATTCAAAATATGTATCACCTAATGTAATGATTTGACCACGTAGAATCAATCATTTTTTTAATTTCTTAAGAATCTATATATTCTTCATTTTTTGTATAAGAAAGTTAACGTTGAATTTCATATTGCAAATAAAAAATAGTGTCATTTACTCTTGTGCATAAAATATTTCAAATAACTATTTACAAGCATCCGGTAATGTTTTATCACGCGCGTAAGTAAACAAAGATATTAAAATCTAAAAAACAATCAGTAATTTTGGTTAGTTGACACAATATAAATGTTTTATGTTAGGATAACTCCAAAATTATTCTTCGACAATCCTCAGAACAAAATAGTTTTATTTTTAAACAAAAAGGATACGTTATGAAACAACTTTCTTTGTTGCTTTTAGCAACTATAAGTTTTTTTAATGCATATGCTTCTTCAACAGTAACCTATATTAGCAGCAAAGATCAATTTAACTCCGTAGTCCTCCAATCAAAAAAACCGGTCGTGGTAAAAGTCTTTGCAACATGGTGCGGACCATGCAAAAGTTCAACACGCCCGTTTGAAGAACTTTCACAAGAGTTTCCGGATGCAACATTTGCAGCGGTTGATATTGATAAAAATGGTTTTATAAAACAATATGCAACTTCATTACCCACATTCTTAATATTCCAAAATGGAAAAGTTGTAGAAAAAGATGAAGGCTTTACTTCTAAAGGTAGCTGGGCAAATATCATAACTCGATCTGTTGGAATGGCTCCCGCTGCAGAAATGGACGGAAAAAAAAAGTCCGAACTCGATCAGCCAGTAGCAGATCAAGCCAATCAAGCAAGCAAACCAGATACTACCGTTAAAGGTTCAGCATGCTTGGCGGGCCAAAGCTATATTGGAAATGCTTATCATGCAGTGCGCGATTTCTTCGCGAATATCGGAAACACCATTGCATCTTGGTTTAAATAAAAAATAACTCCGGATGCGGATTATATTTAAAAACAGCCTGTGCCTTTTGAAAGAAAGATTGCAGGCTGTTATTTATTTCTGCAACCAATTCTTGATAGGTAATTTGCCCCATTAAATAACTACGCACCAATTTACTGCCCACTGCTTTATCAAACGCAGGGGTAATATCGATAGTAACACCGGCATTTTTTATCGCTTCAATTGTGGTAAGTAATGCGTTAAATGAACAGACTTGATTAATATTGGCCATATTTAAGTGTAATCCATGATGCATCTCTTTTTTACGCGCATGCATATATTCACAGGGGCTTGAACAAATTCCCAAACCTTGTAATTGTTGTGCAAGATTATTCCACACGGCACCATCCATGCCTTTGGCAGTTGCTAGGCTAATTACTTGAAAGGGACGCTCCGTTCCTAAACCGACATTAAACGGTCTAATTTCTCCCAGTAATCCTAAAAATGAATAGCCATAGCATGCTTGGATATTAGGTATATTCGGCGATAATGGTGCATGTAATTGATTTAATCCCATGGTCCGATCATAATCTTTCATGGTAACCACATGCAAAGCTGCGGGCTTTTCTAACATATGCTTGTTAAAATATTCTGCCAATTCTCCAACGGTCATACCATGACGTAATGGTATAGGCGCAATTGAAAAAAATGAGATCAACGATGGCTCAACTAATGGTCCTTCCATCGTTTTACCTAATGGATTTGGTCGATCCAATACAATCAATTTTTTGTGTTCTTGTGCACAAATTTGCAATACCGTATACAATGTTGATATATAGGTATAATGACGCATTCCTGAATCTTGAATGTCAAAGATAAAAATATCAAGTCCATTTAAAATCTCCGGATCAACTTTTTTACCCGTTCCTTTGCCATATAAACTGACAATCGGCACTTTGCTTTTTTTATCGATACTGTTTTTAATTTCAGCTGATGCATGAGCATTCCCATCTATGCCATGTTCAGGCGCAAATAAATAAACGACATTAAATCCTTTGGATAATAGAATATCAAGTGTTGGCGTACCATTTTGATCTTTTCCCGTTTGATTAGTAATCAATCCGATACGCATCTTTTTCTTGACACACGCCCGTATTACTTCCTCAGGAATGTTTTCTACACCGAGTTTAAACTCTGCATAACTATTCAAAAATAAAAAAATAATGAGAATAAAACCGTTTTTCATGCATTCCCTAGAGTAATACAATTTTAGGAAGCGGTTTATATATGAAAGAACTTTGCGCTTTGTGGTAAAAGTTTTTAAGATCTCGGTTCACTTCATATTCAAGATCATGGCGCGAAAGCTTTCCTGCTAAAAAGTCTCGAATTTTTTTTCCACCAAAAGTGCGATCAAACTCTGGCATAAAGGTTAATCCTAAGCCTGCCTCATTAAAAAACTGGATGATTGTTGTTATGGTATTAAATGGTGAAAAAGAATCCATGTTTCTTACCAGTAAGCGCAAACCTGAATATGGAGTATTCTTTTTAGGGTTATTATAGCGACACCAGGATGTCTCAATGCCTTGTTGTTTTAAAATGGTACGCAATTCAAACCATTTTTGCTTTGGGAAGTGAAGTGAATCAGGAAGCGCTAAACAGGCAAATGCCATATCAGTACCAACGCCTACATCAAAAGGACTTACATTATTTAAAATCGTTAAAAAACTTGAACCATAATACGCATCAATGCTCGTCATTAATCCGCCATGCAATACATGAGTATCATCGGCAAACAATGAACGAGTATAATGATGCATCGGCACTACAAATAACCGTGCTGCTTTTGTACAAACATGCGTATTAAAATGTTGAGCCAATTCTCCCAAGGTCATACCATGACGCATTGGCAAGGCAATTAATTCATTATCAATGTGAGCAGTTTGAGTAATCATCCCTTCCATTGATGAACCCAGCAAATTTGGTCTATCAAGTACTACCACCGTTTTATGTTGCGCACAGGCACTTTGTAACGTCTTTGCCAAAGTTAGTAAATAGGTATTAGGACTGATTCCCGTATCTTGCAAATCAAAAAAGACAACATCGAGCCCCTTAAAATTATATTCTTTTGATTTTCGCAGCGAATCAATATGGGGTAAAAGCGCAATTGGCAATCGGGTATGCTCATCTATCATTTGCTCAGCATTCGTTTTTTTGTAGGCCATAAAATCATCTTCAGGAACCAATATTTTCTTTACCGGCAAACCTTTTGAAAGCAAAATATCGATCGTTCTTCTTCCGCTTTGATCTACACCGGTATGATTGGTAATCACGCCGACGGTATAGTGTGTTTTACCATCCTGTAAACTTTTAATGAACTGGCTTGAAAGATTTTCTATGCCCAACTTAAACGCTTGCTCTGACTTTAAGGACATTTTTTGAGAAAAGAGCTTATGCTGATTAAAAAAGAAGCGAGGCAATAAAAGAGCAACACACAGCACACATGAAACATGCATAAGTGAAATAAGATATGATTTAAGCGATCCGCTTCCTTTATTCATTGCCGCCCCCTACAGCTTACTATGTATTAACCATTCATAAGAAGCGTAACAGGAGTGTTTTTTATTTTTCAAGAAATTTCTAATAATCATTAAAAAAGCAAAAAGACAACAAGATATTTTCTTATATTAAACTTCTAAAAAATATTTTTATTTAGCCTCTTTTGAAAAAACCGCTATAATAGAACAAAATTTTTATTATTTAAGCAGGAACATCCATGAAAAAAGCAGCATTACTTATTTTAACACTTACCATATCATCATCATTATTTGCATGTTGGGGCGGATCGCGAAGTGGATTCTGGGAAGATGCATTACGTATCGCAACTCCTATAAGCGCTACGATGAAAGCATTAAAACCAAATAATCAAGTTAAAGTTGTTAATTCAGCAATAGCTGTTTCCCCCTGGACTGCTATGCTAGATTATTTAAAAACCTCCTACTTAATAAAAATGTTACCAAATAAATAAAAGGAATATGGTGAAGAAAAATATATTATTTATAAGTTTAACGGCATTAAGCCTAACAGCTTCTCAAATGCCTCAATCTTCACCGCATCTTAGAAATAGTACGCACTTAGCTCAAGAACAAGAAATAGACACAAATAGTCCACGAGTGCGCCTATCTCTGTTAGACAGAATGAAAATAATCAATCCTTCTTTAAATTTAGACGCAAATACACTATTAGCACCAGCAAATAATATCCCAAATACAAACAACCTGTCTCCTAAATAAACTTATTATTGCATCAATAGTTTGATATATATAAAAGATATATTTTTAAAATGATATGGCCTCAGTATTTTCCGAGGAAAAAAGTTATGAAGCTAGTATTATTTGGATTATTATCCGTATCAAGTTCTTTTAGCACAGAACCACCCCCATCACCACGCGATGGAAACATTCCGAGAGAAGAGGCTTTTAAGCAACGCCTTCGTGAAGAAAAAGAAGCACGCATACAACGAGTATTTGATCTCAACGCACACAACACGCAACAGCATGAAAAATCTAAAATCATTGCTCGTGCTTCCAATAAAAATGTGATCAATAATAATAAACATCACAAAAGGAAGCTTGTGGTTCAAAAGGATTAGTAAAACTTTCATGCGTAATTATAGGACAGGAATATACTCCATCTTCAAATAAAGACAGAATAGTATTTTTCATCACTCTTCCGGCATGATCCGACGCGGGAAGCATACGATACTCTTTAAGTAAAAAACGTGCATTATCACTGAGTTGATGACTGGGATCTTTAGTTATCTCAATTAGTTCAGCAAAAACGGTTCTGTTCTGATTATACAAGCACGCTAATTGATTTACGGCACTCATTACTTCAAGTACATTTTCTTTGGCACCATTTTTTAAAATATGGTCGTAATTATAACGATTCATCCCATTGATAGTATGCCAAATAATACTTGCTATCATAATCATGAAGATTTTTTTCAATAGGTTCCTACATTTTTTCATACTTTTTTTCTCCCTTTAAAATATTTAAGGCGACCCGAAAGTCGCCTTAATATTATTGCTGTTGTTATATTAAATCAAGACTAATAACAGTGAAACCACTGACATTAATTTGATTAAAATATTCAGGGTTGGACCTGATGTATCTTTGAATGGATCTCCCACGGTGTCACCAATAACAGCTGCCTTGTGAGTTTGGGATCCTTTGCCACCAAAATGGCCTGCTTCGATATATTTTTTAGCATTATCCCATGCACCGCCGCCGTTTGCCATCATCAATGCAAGTAATACGCCAACAAGTGTTGCTCCAACAAGCAATCCACCAAGTGCTGCTTTACCTAATGCAAAACGAATAATAACCGGAACAGCTACGGTAATAAGACCAGGAATAATCATTTCGCGCAATGCAGCTTTAGTACTAATTGCAATACAGCTATCATAATCAGGTTTTGCATTGCCTTCCATCAATCCGGGAATCTCTTGGAATTGACGACGAACTTCCATCACCATTTGCAATGCTGCTTTACCTACCGAACGCATAGTAAGTGCGCTGATCAAGAATGGTAATGTTGCGCCGATAAACATTCCAACCAATACAAATGGATCTAAAATGTCCAGACCGCTCAAATGAGCTTCTTTTGAATACGCAGAGAACATTGCAAGCGCGGTTAACAAGGCTGAGCCAATTGCAAAACCTTTACCCATTGCCGCAGTGGTGTTACCCAATGCATCTAATTTGTCAGTAATTTTACGTACTGATTCACCAAAACCAGCCATCTCAGATATTCCACCTGCATTATCCGCAATAGGGCCATACGCATCAACGGTCATACTAATTCCAACCGTCGCAAGCATCGCTACTGCAGAAATCGAAACTCCAAACAAGCCTCCACCATAGTAGTTAGCAAGCAATACAATGAAGGATAGAATAATAACCGGAGCAACAGTCGATTCCATACCAACTGAAAGACCATAAATAATATTGGTTGCAGCACCTGAACGTGCACTTTCAGCAGTTCTTCTAACCGGTGCACCACCAGTGAAATATTCCGTGATTAAACCAACAATAATACCAGCTACACAACCTAAAACTACCGCAACAAATAATGCTTGATCCATATTCATTGCATTAAGATACCAATAGGTTCCGCCTAGCAAGACAACGATTGCAACATAGTTAGCAACGCGTAACATTGCTGATGGAGCTAAACGCAAAATTGCATTTGATAATAATCCAGCCACAGAACCGATCATACCGATCGCTGCTAAAATAACCGGAAAAGTTATATATAAAAAATTAGTTTTGCCGTACGTTTCCATTCCTAAAATGATGGAAGCAACCATAGCACCAACATATGATTCATAAATATCCGCACCCATTCCTGCTGTGTCACCAACGCAATCACCAACGTTATCCGCAATTACTGCCGGATTTCGTGGATCATCCTCAGGAATTCCTGCTTCAATTTTTCCCACTAAGTCTGCACCAACGTCAGCAGATTTGGTATAAATACCACCGCCAACACGGGCAAAGAATGCTACTAAACTCGCACCAATACCAAAACTGGTGATGAGTAATGCAAAATCAGCGCGCTCTGCAAATAAATAAAATAGAAGACCTAAACCTATCAATCCAAATGCTGCTACCGCAAAACCCATAACACCACCCCCAAAGAATGCTATAGAAAACGCTGAGCGTTCCCCATGCTCTTTAGCTGCCATGGTTGTACGTACGTTTGCATCGGTTGCTGCATTCATACCAATATATCCGGTTGCCATGGAAAGGATTGCTCCAAATACAAAGCATGCCGCACTTAAATAACTGACCAAGAACCCTAATAAGAGCGTTACTAGTATTACGACAAGCGCAATAATCTTATATTCTTCACGCAAAAAGGTCATTGCACCAGCGCGGATAGCGCCTGCAATCTCTTGAGCACGTGGGTTATCAACAACGATACTGCGAATCTTTACAAAGAGCGCAGCAACTACGGCCAGACCTAATATAGCGGTCGCGAGCGTAATAACAAAAAACTGGAATATCTCCATGAACAGCCCCAATAGGATCAGGTTATGAGTTAAATAATAAAACTTTAGAACAAGTTTTTAGTGTACTAAAGAGCTCATTTTTGTCAAAAAATGGTTAATTCAAAACCCCAATAATAACGTGCAAAAGCCGCTGGATCCTGGGTAAGCGTTGGGAACTCTATTTCTCCATCAGTTATTTGAGAGGATCGCTTTGAATTTGTAAGAATAGGCTTGGATTCTCCAATAGGATGATACCCCTGAGCCCTCTGTTTGCTAGGTCCTTTAATTTTGTTAAGTAATACGAGTAAACAACTGGGATGTGCATCAATCCGAAACCCCGTCATTACAAGGCACAACATGAATGCATATTTCATGTTCATGGTATCTCCTTATTTATACAACATCATGACTCAAATTATAGCGTCCCGGAAACAGCAACTGCTGTGCATCATCCAGAGCTTCGCTATGCGCTTGAAGCGGTTTGCCCTGTTGTTTTTGAATATTTGCTTGCAAATTATGTTTTGTCAAAAACTTGTTTTTTAAAACGCGCATAATTGTTTGACCCACTGTCGGAGTAGGTTGAGCTAACTCTTTATCGCTACCAGCATAGGCAGCGCTTATAGATACCAATAAAGTTAGAGCATTTAATTTCATGCCAACTCCCTTAAAAAGGAAAATGTTACCTTTTAGAAGCTAGAAAAAAAATAGCGGAACTTACAAACTTTGGATTATTTTTCTTTCACTAAACGGTTGCTTAACGGTTCCAAAAATCTGATATTCATCCGGACCCTTACCCAATAAGGCAATGATCGAATTGGTACGCGCAAACGTATATGCTTTTTTAATGGCAGTTTCACGATCAACCTCACATATTACTTTATTCTTTTGATCGGTAGGTATTCCTTCGTAGATAGCTTGAATAATATCCATAGGATTTTCAGATCGTGGATTATCAGCAGTAATAAAAATGCGATCGGCATACTCTGCCATTAATTGTCCCATTACCGGCCGCATTGCG
>CAZPZX010000024.1:4902-14873 GCA_964591235.1 uncultured Pseudomonadota bacterium | reverse complement strand
CAAATCAAAGTCTACCGGTCCTTGTGCATACACTAAATCAAGCATGGTTCTGCCTTGGATACGTTCATTAATATTAGTACCATATGCACTAAAAAAACTTTCACAGGAAAGCTCATATAAATACAGAGTTCGTGCTCGTTCAACTTTCATTAATAAACGATCCATGCCATTCATTGATGCGACGAATAATAGTGCGAGCATAAGTTGTTTCATAATTTCTTGATCCTCTAAATTAAGCGATAGGGCTCTATGCCCATACTGACTAAATCTTTATCGGTTTGGGCAATATCTTTTCCAACTAACTCTAATCCTGATTTTAACTGCCCAGTACGAGCCGCCGAAATCAGATAACCAATTTTATCAAAACCTTTTTTAAATGCATAATCTTTAGGATCTTGCACTCCCGCTGGATACTCAGTTGTTGCACCTTTTTCTAACAGATAAAATGTTAAAACCAAATATTGAGTTTTTAAATACTCTTCAACAGAGTGGTTAACAAATGGTTTTCCGCTACTATCTTTTAAGTACGCATATTTTTGCAAAGATATTTCTAACGAATCGATCAGTGTTATTAGAAAGGGATTTTTTGCCTGTTGCTCAGGAGTTAATTGTAAATTAACCGGACCTCTACCTAATTTGGCTCCACCAAATGTTCCTAAAATCATTTGGCTGGCAGCCTGATATCTTCCATGCGCCAAGGCAACATTAAGCGGTAATTGCCCATCCTTGCGCGGTACGTTAAAATCTAATTTGAGGCTATTGAACATAGTTTGCATAGCACGCAAACGTTTGCTATCTAAATTTCCTGCAACTGCACGCTCAGGTTCATCTTTAGGAGTAGTTTTATACAAAAACAGACGCGTAGTAATCGTATCCCCATCATTATCATAGGAAAGTTTTTCTAAATCAGTTGATCCAACTTTATTGGATAATTCTGAAAACCAACCCTCAAAATCTGGTTCTTCAATTTTTGAATTATCTTCAAACTCTCTCATCCAAGAACTGTAATGACGCTCAAATAGTTCATACGGTGATTTAATATGGTCTTTTTTAATTTGCTCATACTCATTTTCACGCGCTTTCATTACCTCTTCAATTAAAGCTTGCGTAGCTCCGGCACGCTCCATGTCTCGAGTCATTTTAATATACGGATCATTTTCAGCAATTTGACGAATACGAGGGTCATCCGTAAGACCCAAATCTATACATTCACGCATCGTAAGCAGAATACTGCCATCCGGCGCTAATGTGACTTTATCACGCTCGGCCATCTGTTCAGGCGTCAATTCAGGCACCGCTGGAATATAGGGCTTTTGTTTTTTATGATCTTTAACCAGATCCACGAGACTTTGGACAATAGTAGGATGCCACGTGCGTAAATATTCTTTTACTTGTTTTTTTACGGCCGCCCGTTCTGTTTCGGTCATCGGTTGCTCTAGCTTTTTAGCGGCTAAAGCATCCGCTATCGCCGGTGGTTTATCCATCCCATCAATTACCATTATACTCGCTAATCCGAAACCTAAAATATTAACTATTTTCATAAATAACTCCTTATTGCTCTTTAACCAAAATATCAGCAGTAACCAGCATCTTTGTGATATTTACCAATTCCTGATAAACTGCTTCAGAAATACTATTAAAATTACAATTAAAGACAACTGTATGAATTCGATTGCCCATATTCAAACTGCTTTTACCTCCTATCTTCAAAACACTTTTTCAATATCAGAACAGTTAACTAAGACATGTAACTTTATACTGAATGTTGAACCGGCCCGCCAAGAGTTTGGTGATTTGAACTCAAATGCGGCAATGGTATTGGCAAAAGAACTTAAACAAAACCCCCGTGCCCTGGCACAAAAAATTACTACCGAATTTAAAAACCCTTATATTTCCAAGCTAGAGATTGCCGGTCCGGGCTTTATAAATGCCTATTTAACTCCTCAAGCCTTACAAGATGTGGCCAAATCTCTCATTAGCCAAAAAGATTCATTTTTTAAACTTGAAGAAGATGTGCAAAAACATCGCTATGATATTGAATTTGTCAGTGCCAATCCCACCGGCCCTCTTCATTTAGGCCATGGTCGTGGTGCCATAATTGGCGATGTTTTGGCTAACGTTTTAAAGTTTCTTGGCCATCACGTTACTAAAGAGTTTTATATTAACGATGCAGGCAACCAAATTAATAAATTGGGTCTATCGTTTAAAATTCGCTGCCAACAAGCACTCGGAATAAATGCAGAGTTACCCGAAGATGGGTATCGCGGGGAATACTTACTTGAATTAGCACAAGCCTGTGTTAAAGAATATGGTAAAGAAGTTTTAGGCAAGCCGGACTCATTTTTTGATACCTACGCAAAAGAGTTTTTACTTGAAAAAATTAAACAAACACTTGAACAATATGGCGTTACTTTTGATGTATGGTTCTCCGAAAAAACATTACACGAGAGCGGTTCAATTGATCGCGCCATAAAACTACTACAAGAACGCAAAATGGTTTATGAACATGAGCGTGCGCTGTGGTTTGCATCGACCCAGTTTGGCGATGATAAAGATCGCGTCGTTAAAAAAACTGATGGCGAATGGACCTACGCTGCGGCTGATATCGCTTATTTACTTGATAAATCAAAACGCGGTTTTGATCATCTAGTGATGGTCCTTGGTCATGATCATCATAGCTATGCAGTGCGCTTGCAAGGAATTAGACAAGCATTAGGCCTTGATCGCATTGATTTGGCGATCATCTTGTATCAATTGGTAACGATGAAAGCAAGTGGTCAATTGGTACAAATGTCCAAACGCGCCGGCACGATGGTCACCCTCAAAGATGTTATTGATGAAGTAGGTAAAGATGTTGCGCGCTTTTTCTATTTAAATCGTAAAGCAGATGCACAATTAGAGTTCGATCTTGATTTGGCACTTAAAAAGACTGAAGAAAATCCGGTTTATTACGTCCAGTATGCCTATGTACGGACCGGCAGCATCTTAGAAAAGGCAGCAGCGCAAGCAGAGTTTAAAGATATTACACTCGCTGATGCAGCTTCACTTGGATCTGCAGAATCTCTCCTGATTAAAAAAATAGCCTCATTAAAGCATTTATTAGAAGTTATTGGCAACACCCAACAAACTCATTACTTAACGTATTACACCACTGAATTAGCCGATATTTTCCATCGTTATTACGCACAAAATCGCGTAATTGAAATGAGCAATATTCCTCAAAGTCGCGCACGCTTACTTATGATTCAACTCTTGCGGCAAACCTTTGCAACCTGTTTTGATCTTCTTGGAATCAGTAAACCTCAAAAAATGTAGGAACCTTCTATGAAATTACTTAATCTCCTTTTTCTTGGCCTTTTGAGCGGTTCATTAGTGACTGCATACCCAGGTTATCCCCGAGTTTATCCGGTTACCGTCTATGAACCGGCACCTGTATATTACGCTCCCTCTTATTTTCCACCGGTACATGTATATACACCACCAGTTGTAGCATCTCCCTGTTATGTGGACTATTATGATTGCCCTTATTGCTACAACTATGGCTGCTACGAATGTACCCCATCTACCGGAAAAGCATTGGCAACAGCAGGAGTTCTGGTACTTTCAGCGATGGCATTAAATGCCATTTTCAATAACTAAATACCTTATAAACAGATACTTTTAAGGCATTCTTTAAGTTTTTAAGAAAAAACTATTGAAGAATGCCTCTTTTATTATCTATAATTACTATTAGAAATATTTATAGATTAAAACGGGAGTATCTTATGAAATCTATTAAATTAGCACTAGTAATGGCAGCTTTTGCTGTATCATATGCTGCAGGACTTGAAAAAGCAGCCACCCCACAAAACGATGCTGAAATTCTTCAAATCCAAAATACGTTACAAGAATTAGGCAGAGAACATTTGGCTGCTCAAAAACATATTGGAGCAACAGCATCAACAACCATTCAAAATAAAATTGCTGAGCTAAAAAAACAACTTAATACAGTCTTAACGCCAGAACAACGCGCTCAGATCAAAGCGAAAATTGATCAATTAAAATTAAACATTAAACAATATGTTAAACCAGCAACACCTGCTGCGCAATAAGATGCTTAAAAAACTTATAATTTCTATGGCCAGTACTTTGTCACTGGCCATATATTCTTTAAACGTCCCAGCAACGGTCTCATATGTCCAAGAAACACCCGAAGATATTCAAGAAGCACTTATTAACATCAAAGAGCGGGTTCCTTCGCAGACCACCATCCGCACTTTATCGGGACTTCAACAATCTCAAGCTACCACTGAAAAAAGCGCTCGCATAGATCAACAGATTTACAATGACATTAAAGAAATAACCGATGTTGCAATAGAACTTGAACAGACAGTACTTAACATGGGTATAAAACCGCAGTCTTTTGGGCCTTTACAAGTGAGAATGAACGAATTTATTTCAATGCTCACAAGAGCCGGGGTTCGGTATAATATAACTCTAGATACCACGATCAAAGAATTGAATGAATGGATGGCCGAAGTAGCAGCTGCTCCTCGCACGGCTAATTTCGGTATTTTTAAAGCAACGCTGGAAAAAATCTTATCTGAAATTGTAAATCTCCTCGAGCAAACCAAGCTTGTTTCTTGATAAAAACCCTATTTTTGGCACAATAAACCATATATCCTTTTCAAAATTATAGATTTATACCCTACTTGGAGTCATATGGCAAAAATAGATATCGCCCTGATTCAACAACTTCGCGAACGCACCGGCTTAGGCATGATGGATTGCAAAAAAGCACTTGAAGAAACTAATGGTGACATTGAAAAAGCGATCGAATTGCTTCGCAAAAAAGGTGCTGCAGTTGCCGCAAAACGATCTGATAAAGATACCGCTGAAGGTATTGTACACGCATACATCCATCCTGGTTCACAAGTAGGCGTATTAGTAGAAGTAAATTGCGAAACGGATTTTGTTGCAAGAACAGATGCCGTTAAAGTATTTGCTCACGATGTGTGCATGCAGATCGCAGCAATGAAACCACAATATTTAACATCTGCAGACGTTGATCCAAAATTCGTTGAAAAAGAGAAAGAGATTCTCAAAGCAACCCTGGTTGGAAAACCTGATAAAGTAGTTGAAACCATTCTTGAAGGTAAAATGAAAAAGATTTATACCGACATCTGTTTAATGGAACAACCGTTTATCAAAAACGATAAATTGACTATTAACCAATTGATGCAAGAATTGATTGCTAAGACCGGCGAAAATATTAAAATCGCACGTTTTGCTCGATTTGAAGTTGGCCAAAAGTAATAATTGATCGATGGTAGTATGGCAAAGACAAAAATACTTCTTAAGTTAACCGGCGAAGCATTTTTATCAACACAAAACCATAACTTAAATCCGGATGTCATTAACTCTATCATCGCACAGATCAAACAACTCGAAGCACGTATTCAATTTGGCATAGTGGTAGGTGGCGGTAATTTTTTTCGTGGCAATGAACATGGCAAACGTATGGGAATAACCCCTGCTGTTGGTCATCAAATTGGCATTATTGGCACGTTAATGAACGGGCTTATGATCAAAGATTTGCTTGAACAACATAACTTAAAAGCATCGTTGCTAACCGCATTCACTTGTCCTGAAATAGGCATTCCTATTTCAGATCAAGCAATCGGCAACACCTTAAACCGTGGTGACACGCTCGTATTTGCCGGCGGTGCGGGCAACCCTTTTTTTAGTACCGATACCACTGCGGTTTTACGCGGATTACAGATGAAAGCAGATCAGGTTTGGAAAGCAAGTCATATTGATGGCGTGTATAATGCTGACCCACGCAAAGATAGCAGTGCAAAACTGATGCCCGAGCTTACCTACAAGTATGCGCTGGATAATAAGTTAGGCATTATGGATGCAACCGCATTTACCCTCGCGGCAGAACATAAACAGATAATACGAGTATTTTCAGCGTTAAGCCCGAATGCTATTATTCAGGCAGCGGAAAATCCTCATTTTGGCAGTACCATTCACATATAATTTTAAAGGTGATCACATGGCTGAAATTAAAATAATTGAAAATGATATTAAAAGTTTCCAAAATCCTATGGAAACTGAAATGCAAAAGGCAGTTAAGTTTTTTGAACAAGAACTGTTAAAAATAAGAACCGGCAGAGCACATACTTCTTTAGTAGAAGATATTCAGGTGGTTAGTTACACCGGGCCTATGCCTATGAAAGCAGTTGCAGTAATCACGGCTCCTGAATCACGCTTAATTACGATTCAACCGTGGGATGCTTCCATGATTAAACCTATTGAAGAAGCAATTTTAAACTCTGACACCGGTTTAACGCCAACCAACGATGGCAAATTGATTCGTTTAACGCTTCCTGAAATGAGCACATCACGTCGTGACGAGTTGGTTAAGCTGTTACATAAGAAAACCAACGAAGGCAAAGAGCGCATCCGTGAAGTTCGTAAAGAATTCAACAATGCATTACGTGATCATAAAAAAGATAAAAAAATATCGGAAAACTTCTTCAATCGCTTAGAAGATACATTACAAAAAGTAACCGATAAATTTATCGCACAACTAGATCAATTAATGCAAAAGAAAGAAAAAGATATTCGCACCGTTTAAGGTATTGAGTATCTTCATGATTCTGTTACACTTTAACCAGGTATTAGACATCATGGGCTGCTAGCTCAATTGGCAGAGCAACAGACTCTTAATCTGTGGGTTGTTGGTTCGATTCCAACGCAGCCCACCAGTTTTGGGCGATAAAAACCATCTCTAGATACTATTAATCTTGAAATTATTTTAAAATTTGTCCTATTAAGATCTATTAATAGGATTCTACTGCACGAGTGGCGAAATTGGTAGACGCACTGGACTTAGGATCCAGTTCCCGAGAGGGAGTGGGGGTTCGAGTCCCTTCTCGTGCACCAGCAAAAAAAGCTGGACTAAATAAAATCCAGCTTTCAATCTCAATTTTTATTGATTTTTATACTGCTTTTCAAAACGTGCTATACGTTCTTCGTATAATTCTTTTTTCTTTGCTGCTCTTTCTTGAGATGTGAGTAATTTAATTTCAATTAACTTATCGCATATCGTCTCAGTTAACTTATCAGTTACCTTTAAAGTTTCTTCAGGTGCTTTCAAATACGCGTCTTCAGAAAAAGTCATCTGTTCTTCTTTGCTCAACTTTTCCCATGCCCACATGCATGCTTCAGTGTATGTTTTTGGATCTTGTACACTCTTTGTATGCATTATTTGTGCCATTTTTACCAGTGTCGATTTTACCAATGCTTCATCATAGGGCAAGCGTTGTTCAGGACACGCTGCTTGTGCTTGCGCATAAAAGGCTACAGCAAAATTATTACGTGAACGTATTACCGCACCGGGATTTTCTTGAAACTTAGTTTGTTTGCTAAATACCTCACGATCTTCCGAAGTTAATTGTTGAATAGTGGAAGGAACTCGCTTCTGCATATCAACAAACCACTGATAACACTTGTCTTCTTCCGCACTCAATGAAGGCTGTTTATCCATAGCGCTGATAGATATTACTGTAGCAACTAACATTATTAAGCAATACTTCATATATTCTCCTTATAGTGACATAGGTAAATTGCATACTTATTAATACGCCAAACTTTTTTTGTCAAAATCTTTAATAAAAAATAAAAGCATTTATAAATCGCTGTTTCTTTTAATAATTGGCATAAACTGTAAATGTACTATGATAAAAAATAGTAGTGTTTATTCTACCTGGCACGCCCACACTGGTAAAAATCTATTAAAAAAGGAGCAGTACGGTGATGCAAACTGATTCTAATAATTGTTCACTAAAATTAAATTTCTTAGTAAGCGAACCCACATTTTGTTCGTTGTCGGTAATTGTACCTGCATCGTTGGTTGATGCGCTGTATAAACAAGCCGTTATATCCCAAAAAGGTTCTCCGGCCTTTGGCTTTCATAAGCGTGAAACTCCTTCGGCTTATATTGAGCAAAATTATCAATCTAACTTATTTGAGCATATCCAAGAATTTTTACTCAAATATTTAGTCATGGATTATCTGGAACAAGAAATTATCAACAAAAAAATATTAATGGCAGGCAAACCACGCTTAACATCGATTGATGTAAAACAAGGCCATGATGCAGTATTTACTTTTGAACTATCATTATTCCCGCCACTCTCTTTTCAGGAATGGAAATATTTACCATTTAAAGCGCCAAAACGAAAAAATTATAAAGATCTGGATCGACAAGTAGAATCATTTTTACATGATGAGATTGCTGCCAAAGAAAGATATACCGATCAATCGATTAAAATTGGCGATTGGGTAAATTATTCAGTGAGACTATTGGATAATGACTCAAATCCGGTGTTTAATGGTCATGCGGCTAATCTCTGGGTAAAAATTGGCGATGAAGAGCCTGATAAACCGATTCAAGAAGTATTTATTAACAAAAAAAATGGTCAGCAATTTGTAAGCACTAATCGCGTTCTGCAAGATTATTTTACTGATTCACTTAATACTAATTACTCTTTAGGTGTCACTATTAATGAAGTAGTTCCCTACGCCTATTTCTGTTTAGATCAGTTCAAACATTATTTTAGAATTAAAAGTAATAAAGAGATGTATCAGAAACTTATTGAAGTGTTTTCTTACCGCAACGATCTTTCACAACGGCGCACAACTATTGAAGAATCATTGAAACTATTACTTTCCAAACATCGCTTTGAAGTTCCTAATCATTTAATTTTGCGTCAACAAAAAGCTGTTTTAGATGCAATTCAATTTAATCCTGATTATCATGTATATCGCGTGCAAAAAGATTTTAAGGATGCAGTACGCGATTTAGCAGAAAAACAGATGCGCGAAGAGATATTTCTTGATCAATTAGCTCATGAAGAAGGTATTAGCGTAACTCCGATGGATGTAAAATGTTATTTAAACTTAACCAAACGTCCACGCACCAAAGAGTTTTTACATCGCGATCCACCCATGACCAAAATTAGAGGCCAAGAAGAACCCATTTGCGCACAAGAGCTCAATCGGGTGTGCTTGCGTGAAAAAACAATTAATCACATTATTTATCATTTAACAAAAAAATAACATGAATAAAACCAATCATCATAAACTGATTATTATCGGCTCTGGTCCGGCAGGATTAACAGCAGCAGTATATGCTGCACGCGCCAATTTAAAACCATTAGTGATCCAAGGCAAAAATCCCGGTGGACAATTAATGAGTACTTCCTCGGTAGAAAACTGGCCCGGAGAAACTTCTATTCTGGGTCCCACGCTTATGATGAAGATGCAGGAACATGCCCAGCATTTTGGCACTGAATTTTTAGAAGAGGTTGTAACTGCTACTGATTTTTCTAAAAAACCGTTTTCTCTAACTACTGATCGCGGAACAACACTTACTGCAGACTCTGTGATAATCGGCACGGGTGCCTCAGCAAAAAGATTGGGCTGCCCCGGTGAAAGTGAATACTGGGGCAAAGGCGCAACCACCTGCGCGGTGTGTGATGGTGCCTTTTATAAAGATCAACCGGTAGTCATTGTGGGTGGGGGGGATACGGCAATGGAAGATGCCTCTTTCATGCTCAATTTTACCAATAAAATCACTATCATTCATATTCTGGATAAATTGACGGCCAGCCATGCCATGCAGCAACGAGTTATCGATAATCCTGCCATCAAAATTATTTATAACAGCACGGTTACTGAAATTAAAGGGGACGGCAATCATGTTACGCACGTAGTAATTAAGGATCAAAAGAGCGGCACAACAAAAACCCTGGAAACCTCAGCTGTCTTTGTAGCAATCGGTTTAAACCCAAATGTCGGCCCCTTTAAAGGTCAGGTTGAGCTCAATAAGTTTGGCTTTATTGATGTTAAAGACCAAACCCAAACATCAGTGCCGGGGGTTTTTGTAGCAGGTGACGTAGCTGATTACAGGTATAGACAGG
>CAZPZX010000024.1:0-4802 GCA_964591235.1 uncultured Pseudomonadota bacterium | reverse complement strand
TCAGTGCCGGGGGTTTTTGTAGCAGGTGACGTAGCTGATTACAGGTATAGACAGGCCATTACCTCATCGGGAGCCGGGTGTATGGCTGCATTAGATGCGGAGCGCTATTTAAAAAATTTGAAATAATAGTAAAATTGCCCTAAAATAGTGATATTAAATCAAAAATTTCAAGGAATTTGCTATGTCAGTCACCTTTTTTAGAAAAAGCCGCAAAAAAAGAAATAGAAAACATGGTTTTTTAAAGCGTATGGCAACTCATGATGGTCGCAAAATCATCAATCGCCGCCGCTCTAAAGGCAGAAAACGTATTGCAGTTCGTGCGTAATAATGGCATTCCAAAAAAGCGCACCTGCCAATAAGTATCAAAAGATAATGTACAAAGCCCGACGTCTGTTAAGACATCCGGGCTTTGACCTTTTAAGGGGTAATGCAACCGACTCTCAAGGGACATTGATGGTCATCACCCCTGCTCGCATCGGTAATGCAGTTAAACGCAATACCATCCGCCGCCGCTTTAAAGCTCTTTTTGCCGAGCTTGGTCTAATCAAGCCTGGTTTTGATTGGATTATAATTGTAAAAAAAGATGGAGTAGAACTTCCGTATGCTACCCTTAAAGAAATCCTTGGCCATGCAATTAGCACACAAGCTCTCTGAATTCATAAAATTTTTGGCTTCCAGCACCCTGATCGCCCTACGCCCTATTCTTGGGCCCGCCAAATGTCGATTCGAGCCAACCTGCACCAAATTTGCTTTAAAAACACTCAAAGAATCGCCTCTGCCTCAAGCATGTTGGATCATTATCAAACGGCTTTTATCTTGCAATCCTTTCTTTTAATCAACTGTTTTAGATTTATTTCTCAAGCGACTAATAATCTGAATAAATTTTTCGTGTGAAACTCTAATTTCATCAAATCCTGAGCTTAATTTAAGATTTGGGTTTTTTTGCATTGATTCAGCATCATTGCTTTTAAAAATTCTTACAAAATTAGGCTCATAGTAAATCGCAACCGTATAGTAGTTAGCCAAATAAACATTTAAAGGATTATGAAATCGTAGATGGCCATTTAAAAGTCTGGGATTGTTTTCATCAAAATAGATCACTTGATCTGCTGGCAATATCTTGCTTAAACGAGCTTCTAAACATGCGTCTTCAGCTTTTTGCTGTTCAGAAGATAATTGCATTCCATAAAGAGGAGCATACATTAAAAATGCTAGTAACAGTGCTTTCATTTAGAACCTTTATTGAAAAAAATAAATAGTATCAATGTATGATATTTTTCATATTAATCAATATGTTCTGTTTTTGCTTTCACTTGAAGGATAATCTCTTTAAATTCTTTGAGTGCAAAGGTGTGGATTGGTGTTTTATCTATTGATGTATATATTTCTGCCTTAAGTCCGGCCAAGAGAAATATAACTTTTACATCATTTCTACTGCTGGTATAAGTAGTTTTGCCCGTCTCTTTTAATCTTATTTCAATAGTTTCCATTGAACGCATAAGAGCATCAATATCAACAGGCAAAATCGTGGTTTGTATTTTATAAATGAGTGCGGCTTTATTGTCTGGCGGGCTTGCAGCAGCCTTTTCAGACTGCTGCATTCCATAACTATTAATTACTATGAACAGAATCACCATTCGTTTCATCATACGTAACTCTTACAATAATTCAGTAACCAACTTACTTAATTCACTTCGTTCACTGGTTTGCAAGTATACGGTACCAAAAACTCTTTGTCCTCTAAATTTTTCTGAAACTACCACTAACCCATTGCTAATAAAATCGAGATACGGCGAATCAATCTGATATGGATCCCCAACCAGAACAATTTTACTCCCTTCACCAACACGGCTTACTAATGTTTTAACTTCATGTGGTGTCAAGTTTTGCACTTCATCAATTAAAATAAATTGATAGGGAATTGAACGGCCACGCATGTAAGTAATAGCTTCTAAGCTGAGCTTGCCATTTTTAACCAAATCATCCATCGGTCGCAATGAACCCGGTTGCTTTTGATGCTTTTCGTGTTTGTTCTTTTTATTTTTTTTGCGTTCAAACCGATCACCATCAAGCTCATCAAAATGTTGGTGCACGTTTGATGAATGCATGATAAATTCCATGTTATCGTAAATGGGGAGCATCCAGCTGTGTAGTTTTTCTTCAACAGTTCCGGGCAAATATCCAATATCTCTACCCAATGGCACTACCGGACGTGAAACTAAAATCTTTTCAAACTCATCTTCAACTAAGGTTTTGTGTAATCCTGCAAGTAATGCCAAGAAGGTTTTACCGGTACCTGCTGGACCAAATAGGGTCACAAATTGAATTGAGTTATCAAGTAATAGATCAAGCGCCATTAACTGTTGAGGGTTGCGTGCTTTAAGCGGCCATTTAAGTAATGGTTCATGTACCATTCTAAAATGTCTGCCACCCAAATATCTAAAAACGCGATAATTGTAGGGATTATGTTGACTGGAAACGAGCACAAATTCATTAATTGCAACCGCTTTTTCATCAACGAGCTTATCTAAAATCCCCGGAAAATCTTTTTTTAATTCTACCGCAGGAACTTCAACGTTTATCCATCCGCGATAGTATTCATCACGCGAAATCGACTCTTTTTTATAATCTTCTGAATATATTCCTAACGCATCAGCCTTAACGCGCGCATTAATATCTTTCGATATAAAACGAACATCATTGCCTTTATGTTTCATAATAAGCGCAGTGAACAATATTTTATTATCATTGCAGTTCATATAAAAAGGAAGTTGCGGTAATTGTTCATCAATAGGAACAAACAAAACTTTTAGATAACCGCCATTATCAAGCGCAATACCCTCTTGTAAAGAACCGCGCTCACGTAATGTATCCAATAGTCGCGCCGCTTCACGAGAATTGCGACCACGTTCGCTCATTTCAGACTTAAATTGATCAAGCTCTTCTAAAACAATCGACGGAATGCCAACTGTTGCTTCTTTAAAATTAAAAAGAGCCGTCGGATCATGTAGAAGCACATTGGTGTCTAAGACGAATAGTTTTTGTGCCATACTTCTTCCTTTTTTTTAGTTGCCTGCAGCCTACCATACGAGATATACCCATGCAATAATTGAGGAAAATGATGCAATCGATCCTTTGCTAATATATTTTATCAAAAAAAACTCCACCTTTTGAGTAATGTTTTTTTAACTTTTTTTTGATATCATATGCCAGCGGTGCCTCTAAAATTAAAATAATGGTTTATTAAGAAGGAATATTATGAAATATGCATACATTCTACTCATTTTTTTCAACTTATTTTATAATATTTCTCTCTTTCCAAAAAAACCAAAAGAAATTCTTGCACTCATGACGACTGAAGAGAAAGCTGCCTCATTATTAGTTGTTGCTGCCGTTTCAAATGAAGAGAAAAATCAAGCGCTGATGGAGCGCTGGAAGGCGTGGGGACATTATCGTTTGGATAAAGCATACATAGAAGATCTGATTAAGAATCATCATATTGGTGGTATTATTTTTTATGGTAACAACACAACTCCACAAGAACAAAAACAACTTACAGACCATTATCAATCACTTTCAAAGAATCGCTTAATCATTGCACTTGATATAGAAAATAGTTTGCGCAACAGACTCGATAAAAAATCTGTTACGAATTTTCCTTGTGCGATGACGTTAGGCGCAATACAAGACAAGAAATTGTTAAAAAAATTGGGATACGAACTGGGCACGCAGCTCAAGCAGCTGGGAGTACACTGGACATATGGCCCAGTAGCAGATGTTAATACCCGTGAAGAAAACCCTATTATTGGTTACCGATCTTTTGGATCTACTTCTGAAAAAGTAAGTGAATCTGCGATTGCTCTGATGAAAGGATTGCAAGCGGCTGGCGTTTATGCATGCGCAAAACATTTTCCCGGTCATGGCGATTCAGTAAGTGACTCGCATATAGAGCTTCCTACTATTACTCATCCTATCGCTCGCCTGTATTGTGTGGAATGGGAACCATTTAGAGGATTAATAAATGCAGGCGTTAAATCAATTATGACCGCCCATTTAGAAGTACCTGCTTTAGAGCCCGAAAAAGGTAAACCTTCATCGTTATCGCATAATATTGTTACGCGTCTTTTAAAACAGACAATGAAATTTAAAGGATTGGTAGTAACCGATGCACTTGGTATGAAAGGAGCAACTAATTGGGCCACAGAAGGAGAGCTTGAAGTTCAAGCATTAAAAGCGGGCAATGATGTATTATTATGTCCGGTTGATCCGGTAGGAGCCATTAAAGCGATTGTCGAAGCCGTAAAATCAGGACGATTAAGCCAAAAAGAATTAGATGAGAAAGTTCTTAAGGTATTAAAAGCAAAAAAACAGATGTTCAGACATGAACAACTTACACCAGAAGATTTAGAAAAAAGCTTACAATCAAAAGAAGCGCGCGCACTTAAAAAAGAATTATATGCAAGCGCTATTACTCTGGCACAATCGAAAAAAGAAAATCCCTTTGAAAAATTAAGCGGTAAAGAAACTGCTTTGATAATTTCAAACGACCAAAAGAATGTTTATGAATCAACAATAAAAACGAAAAATGTTACCACAGCTCATTTTCCGTATGATGTAAGCCAAGAGGCATTAACTATTTATGCGGATACAGTTAAGAAGGGTCACGATCATTTTATTATTAGCCTGCATGATATGAATTGGGATATTAAAGAAAATTATAACATTCATCCTCATATCTTTCCTTTCATCGAACATCTTAAAAAAATGGGCAAACAGGTTACGGTGGTACTCTTTGGTTCACC
>CAZPZX010000023.1:0-15391 GCA_964591235.1 uncultured Pseudomonadota bacterium | reverse complement strand
TTGAGCATATGGGCATTTTCTTTTCTTGTACTAATTGGCGTAGTTGTTGGCCCAGTTGCGTGCCACCCGGTTCTTTAGTTAAAAGTACTGCGTACTTTTGATTAAGGAATTGATAAAGATTTTTTGCAAGCGTGCTTTTGCCCGATCCATCAATGCCTTCGATAGCAATGAGAATGCCTTTTTTGAGCGAAATCATGTAATGTCCTATTGTGAGATTGATGTCGATTTTGCTTTACTAATTATAACAAAATTGCTTTAAAAAGTTATGAAAAAAGGAAACCTTATGAATAGAATTTCTTCGCAAGAACAACAGCTCTATCAAAATCTCTATAAACAAATTACCAGTCTAAATGGCTCTATTATGAATTTAGGGCAACTTTTATTTTATGCAGAGCAAAAATATCCAGGTAATATTGCGCTGATCTTCCAAGATCGTAAAGTAACGTATAAAGAGCTTTTTTATTATGCATCAGTATTTGCACAAAAACTTAAAGAAAAAGGCGTTAAACCGCGTGATCGCGTACTCTTATTTTTTGAAAACTCGATCGAATTTTATGTTGGCTATTATGCCATTGTGCAATGTGGTGCGGTGGTTGCGCCGCTTAACACGTTCTTAAAAGAACGGGAGCTGCAGCATATTATTAATGATGCGCAACCAACATTAATGGTAGCATCACAAGCGTTGCTCAATAAATTGATTGAAGATCATATCGATACCAAGGTGCCGGTTATCACTGAATCAGAAATGGATATTGCCGGTGCAGTCGATGAAACTAAATTAATAGCAGTTCCAGCGTATTTAAATCCTGATGAAATGGCGGCATTGCTCTATACTTCCGGAACCACCGGTTTGCCAAAAGGGGTGATGCTCAGTTCAAAAAATATTTTAACCAATTGTATCCAAACATTAGCACGATTTGGTCTGGTACAAGACGAGCGCGTGTTTGGCGTGTTGCCGTTTTTCCATAGCTTTGCTCAAAATATCTGTGTATGGCAAACCTTGCTTGCCGGCTGCACCGTGATCATTGTGCCCCGCATTGAGCGTCGCCATATCTTAGAAGGGTTGCAACATAAGCCAACGGTGTTTGTCGGAATTCCGGCTTTATTTGGACTTATGTGCCTCTTAAAAAATGCTGACTTAGCATCGGTCAAATATTTTGCCAGCGGGGGCGACGCGTTGCCCGATCGTATTCGGGGTGGCTTTGAGCTGATTTATCAACGTAAAATCGGTGCAGGATATGGCCTTTCTGAGACCAGTCCGGTTTTAACGGCAGATTTGCAAGATATTACTGAGCCGACCGATAGTGTTGGCAGTCCGTTAATAGGTGTTGCAATCGAGTTGCGCGATGAGCAGGGAAAACCGGTTTTTGCGGGAAACATCGGCCAAATATGGGTAAAAGGAGATAATATCATGCTGGGTTATTACAACGATGAGCAAAAAACCGCTGCAACGATCCAAAATGGCTGGCTGGATACCGGTGATTTAGGGTATTTTAATGCGCGCGGTAAACTGATTGTAACCGGGCGCATTAAGGATATTATTGTTAATAAAGGGTTTAAAATATATCCGCAAGAGATTGAAAATGTTATCCAAATGGATCCGGAAGTAATCCGAGTCGGCGTCATCGGTGAGCCCGATGAGGCGGCCGGGGAGGTGGCCGTAGCATATGTACAATTAAAAGCAGAAATTCCTGGTATTGAGCAACGTTTGAGAGATTTGTGTGAGCGCCAGTTAGCTGCGTATAAAGTTCCGCGTAAATTTGTATGCTCGAGCCAGCAGTTGCCCGTTACTGGAACGGGTAAAGTGGATAAAAAGGTTTTGAGAAAAATGAATCAGGACAATTTTACTTAAATAGTTTGATTTTTAATCAAAGCTCAGATACATTTATAGGTGTTAAGTAACATTAACAATTCGATTAGATAACCTCCATTTCCCCTATCCGTGACGTTCTGTCTGGATGGGGGTAAAATTTTTAAAATGAATACGCAAAAATCGCATAAAATTGTCCCTTTTATCAAGAAAAATCGCTTTTACAATCATGAACATGATACGGTTGAGAGTCTTTTTTTTGCGACAATTCCTGCATTTTTAAAGTCAATTCCAAATAGAAAGAAACGAAAAGAAGCGGCTAACAGTGATTGGGTGGTAGCTCATCAACGTGAAGAAACGAGTATTCAACCGCGTATTACGTGGATTGGACATTCGACATTTTTGATTCAGATGGGTGGAATTAACATTATTACCGATCCAATTTTTGGAAATGCATCATTCTTTTTTCCTCGTATGTTAGTGCCGGGAATTACTCCCGATGCCTTGCCACAGATTCATTATATAATTCTTTCTCATAATCATTTAGATCATACCGATTTGGCAAGTTTAAAGGCGCTTAAAAATAATAACCCGGGTATTACCGTTTTATCTCCATTGGGTGATAAAGCTCTTCTTAATAAACACGGATTTACCTCCGCTTTTGAACATGGATGGTGGCAAACTCATTCAGCGGCAAATGAACATGGAGCGATAGAATTTGCATTTGTACCGGCCCATCATTGGTCTGCACGGGGCATATTCGATCGCAATAAATCTTTGTGGGGCAGCTGGATGATAACCCATAAACCAGCTGATGCAACACAGACAAAGTCCGTTTATTTTGGCGGCGATAGTGCATATGCTAATCACTATCATCATATTGCTACTGAATATCCGCGTATTCATCTCGCATTAATGCCGATTGCTCCGTGTGAACCGGATCCATCAATGCGTAAAACGCATATGGATGCCAAAGAGGCGGTGCAAGCGTTTATCGATTTAAAAGCTGATCATTTTATTCCCATGCACTGGGGAACATTTCCCTTTGGCGTTGATACGTTTGAAGGTCCGCTAACCCGTTTGCATGCAGCGTGGAATAGCCATGAATTGGATACAAAAGAAAAAAAACTAACGATTCTTAAAGTTGGCCAATCAACAACTCTTTAATAACAATCTTAAATTGCGACTTATCTCTTTGTTATCCTCCTAATAATTACTAAAACCAGGGGGTAATCATGAAATCTTATTTCATTCTTTTCTTTATTTTGATAAAAGCAACTATAACGTATGCGTGTGAATTGCCAGCTGATGATCCGTTTAAGGGATTAACGCTTGATCAAGAGATCCTAAAAGAAGAGCGTTTAAAACTGTTACGTGCAGCTTTTAATAAGCGTTTCCCATTGCACAACAATACTGATTTTGAAGAACGTGTTAAAGCGATTCAAGATGCAAATCATCCCTTAAGACGGAGTAGTAAGCACCTTGCTCAAGCATACATAGTGCTTAATTGGCATGACGAAGAAGTTAATGCAATAGGGATAATCTCATCAATGCGACAACTTACGGAGGTTTTGGGATCCGAGTATAATTATATATTAAGAACTACTCCTCATATTCTTTTAAATCATTTTAAATGTGAGGAACTTGTTGATGGAGAGATTGTTGATATTGGTGCATTATTATTAGGCACAACTGATATGAGAATCATGATGGAAGTAATTAAGTATGATTTAAAAAATGATTTTATTGAAATGACACAAAAAGCTTATAAAGGAAAACTTCATGAATGAACGTCCTAAAGTTGGTGTTGGTGTTTGTATTGTAAAAGATAATAAAGTGCTTTTAGGTAAACGTTTAAATAGTCATGGTGCCGGTGAGTGGGCATTCCCCGGCGGCCATTTAGAATTTGGTGAAACATTGGCTGAATGTGCTGTACGAGAAGTTACCGAAGAAACTGGCTTAATTATTGGCAATATTCGTCGTGGTCCATATACCCAAGATTTTTATTTAGCGCACAACAAACATTATATTACGATCATTATGATTGCCGATTATGTTTCCGGAACTCCAATAGTGTTAGAACCGCATAAATGTGAGCAATGGCAGTGGTTTGATATACATCAATTACCAACGCCCTTATTTGCAACATTCGCTAATCTTGCCAAAGATAATATCAATCTCGCTCATTATTTATAATAACCATTTATAAAGCCTATTATTTACCCTGCTGAGTTATTCTCTTGCTATATAATTTCAATTTGCAATAAAATTGAAGAGAATAAGGGACTTTCTCAGGGGGAATAATGAAGCGGTTAGGGGCTTTATTAGGCTTTTGTTTATACGTATCGCACATAGTGTCATATGGTTATGACGTTAAAGTGCTTAAAAAATGGCAACCAACGCTTAAATGTAATCAATATTGGGTTGGTGTGTGCGATTTTCATGATAAAACGCATCCATCAAATACGCTTCAGCGAAAAAAAATTGAAGATACACTCCCGAATACTAATAAAAATGATGTCTTAGTAATTGTTGAAGATTTAAGTTCATGCAATGATGCTGGCCGAAGTGGATGTGGCCCGTATTATATCAATTCCAAAACCGGTATTTTAGCGGGCTTGGGAGGTTTTTGTAAAGATCATCATATTCCCGTGTGCAATGTTGAATATCGTTATTGTCGGGTAGTTGCACTCGGGCCGGTAATTAATAATATTAGTGCAGATCCCCATTTATTTCCGTCAACTAATAAAATGACCGTTTCATCTTTATTGCATGAAATTGAACATGCGTATACGCATCTTTTGCTTGGTAATCCACATTCGTTATTGTGCTCCGCATGTAATGAAAAAGCAAAACATGTGCAAGGCACGATCAAAAAATTACATTTAAGCAATGATCATCATAAAACGATTGCAGAATTCTTAATCGATCGCACCACGCCGCTTAACCGTTTAGATATGGTTAAAACATTGCTCACTTTTGATGGAATTTTTATTGGTTTAAAAATTGCCGATGCATCGATGAAAGCAGACAGCAAAAAAAAAATAATTGTTTTTGCCGGTGGTACGCATATTAATGAAGCATATGAGTTGCTCCAAAAAGTAGGCGGGTATGTACCGGTAACCGCATCAGATATGCACACAGGCACACCGTTAAGCAAAGCAATTAGTACGAATGCTCCCGAACATTATCTATCAAAGCCGCAACCGGTTTCAATTGAATTATTAGAGCATTATCTAAAGAATTAATAAAAATTCTTAGTCAAATACGCTCTACCCGAATCGCCAAAGATCATCACACCTAAATCATGAGGACCAAAATGTTTTTGTGCATATTCGCGCGCAGCAAATGCCACCGCACCGCTACTTGGCCCCACTAATAATCCATATTGCGATGCCATAACTTTGAGCATGCCTAAGGCATTATCATCGCTAACTGGTAAATAATCATCGATACATGATTTGAGTAACACGGGTGTTTCAAAATCGATGCCCATGCCTTCAACTTTGTATGGCTTTGGATTTCCCCTAGTGCTGCGCCATGAGTTATTAGAATCGACTGCCAACACTTTTACGTTTGGGTTTCTTTCTTTAATATATTTTGCTACGCCACTAATAGTCCCACCGGTCCCTGCAGCTGCAAAATAGTGCGTTATATTACCCTGTGTTTGATTCCAGACTTCCGGTGCTAATGAGCGATAGTGAGCTTCAGTGTTTAACACGTTAAAATATTGATTTAGCATGAAGCCATCAGGAGTATTCTTTAAAATCTCTACGGCAACACTGTGATAGCTGCGCGGATCTTCAATAAATGAAGTTGATGGGCACATAATAACTTCTGCCCCATATGCTTTTATGGTCTGAAATTTTTCTTGGCTGATTTTTTCAGAAACGGTGATGATAACTTTATATCCCTTAATTGCTCCAATCATTGCCGTTGCAGCGCCTTGATTGCCTGAAGAAGCTTCAATAATTACGCCGCCCTTTTTTAATTTACCAGTACGCTCTGCTTCTTCAATCATAAATAATGCTGAACGATCTTTGACGCTGCCGCCCGGATTTGAATATTCTAATTTTGCGTATAAGTTCCCTGGTGTTTCTTTAAAAGGAACTTTTACTAACGGGGTATTACCAATTGCCGCTAAAAGCCCTTCTCGCATTGGCGTTGATTCGCGAACGGTAATAGTATTTTTTTGTATTTCTAATTCCATGTCTGCCACATAATTAAAAGTCTTAGAATAAAATTTGTTCTAATAATAAAACAAATGATTTTTGATCACAAGAAAAGTGATTGATAATTACCATGTTTTTATAAAAATGGTATTATTCCAAATGGGATTACAATATAAATTTTTTTAGGGGACAATTTTAATGGTATTTACGCGTTATATTTTTATAGCAGTTTTTTTTCTTTCTTGTGCACAAGCGATGAAACGTGATGCTAATGGCCAGGAAGTGTGGCTAACTAAATGCTCAGTTAGAAACAAATATATTGAGACTTTGACTCTAAAAAGTAGAGAAAAAGAGGTAATAATCACGTATGATACATTCTTTGGAAACTTGTCCGGCTCTGTTAATTATACGTGTAAAAACTATCGCGAATTATTAACCAGAGGACAAATTGATGCTTATTTAAAAGCAGCAGGGTTTACTGTGCCGCGTATAAATTTGAGAAATATCTAAATTTACTGTTCATCACCATCATGGACTTGCTTTTGCCAAAGTTGCGCATATAATCCTTGTTTTGCCAAGAGCTCTTCATGAGTTCCTTGCTCAACTATCTTACCATGATCAAGTACAATAATATTATCGGCATTTACTACCGTTGAAAGCCGGTGAGCAATGGTTAAAGAGGTTGCGCCTTGTGAAATTTCATCGAGATTATTTTGTATTTCTCGCTCAGTATGTGTATCAAGTGCTGATGTTGCCTCATCGAAAATATACAGAGCGGGTTTTTTAAGTAAAACACGCGCGATTGCGACCCGTTGTTTTTCGCCGCCGGATAGTTTCAATCCTCGTTCACCTACTTCAGTGTTATAGCCATCGGGCAATCGTTTAATAAACGTATCCAAGTGCGCCATGGTAATTGCTTTTTGCACTTCTGCTTTACTTGCCTGCGGATCACCGTATGCAATATTGTAATACAATGTGTTATTAAACAAGACGGTATCTTGTGGAACGATTCCAATAGCGCGATGCAAAGATGATTGAGTGATAGAACGAATATCTTGACCGTTAATTAAAATACGTCCACCGGTTACATCGTAAAAGCGATATATTAAGCGTGCGATTGTTGATTTTCCAGAACCGGTTGCGCCAACTACGGCAACTCGTTTGCCTGCTGGAACTTTAAAAGAAACTCCTTTCAGGATGGTGCGACGCTCATCATAATTGAAGATAACATTATCAAATTCAATCTCTGCCGTTTCAATTTTTATATCTTTGGCATGGGGAGCATCTTTAATTTCCGGTTTTAAGGTAAGTAAATTCATCGCAGTCGAAACATCATTTAAACCTTTACGAATAGAGCGGACAATATAGCCAAAGTGATTAAGTGGATATAAAAATTGTAATAAATAGCCGTTGATTAAAACAAAGTCTCCCACCTTCATCTGTCCTTTCAGCACTGCTTGGCCTGATGTCCATGTCAAAAAGATAAGGCCAATACCAACAATAATATTTTGGCCGATAGCAAGCCAACTATCATATTGATACTTGATAACGCCGGCATTTTCTTGATCTTGTAAAATCTCTTCACATTGTTCATGTTCAAATTTTTCATTATCAAAATATTTTACTGTTTCAATATTTAATAAGGTATCAACAATGCGCGCGCTGGCAGCTTCCCGCTGATCATTGTAAATCTCTTGTACTTTAACTGATTTATTTAAGGCGATCATGGTATAAATCATGTATCCCATCATGACGATAAATAGTGCACTGCTATACAGCATGCCATATAAATAACTTAAAATGACAACCACAATAATCATCTCAATAAGGGTATTAATCATGAATAAGAAAATGCCCCAGAAAATATGATCGAGTCCATCTTCAGCGCGCTCAATAGCATTAGTGATTGCGCCGGTTTTACGATCAAGATGAAAGCGCAAATCAAGTTTTAAGAGATGATCAAAGACCCTAATAGCAAGCAAATGCATGCTGCGCTCAAGTGAACGATAAAGAACGATCGCACGTACTTGTAAAATCACTTGGCTTAATACCCACAGCAATCCATACGCAATTAAAATAAAGGATACATACGCAATCGGTTGTGGCGAACAGGCTGAAAGAGCGTTTACTATCGATCTAAAAAAGAGTGGCAAAGAAACGTTCATTACAATCATTATTGCGGTAAAAATCAATGACGCAACAACACGAATGCGCATCTTCCAATGGCGCACCCATAAGAATGGCAGCAAGCGGAGCAATAATTTAAAGGATTTGAATCGTTCTTGTTTATGATTAATTGCCATTTTATATGCTCCTTTCAGCACATTTAATTTATTTTATATCTTTTCGAGCGTACTCTTTTTGATATACCTTAATAAATGAAAAACTATTATTGTGAATAAAAAAGGGTGATTGATGAAAGTATTTCGTTTAAGTTTCTTACTGATACTGGTGATGTGCGCTGCTGTATATGGCAAAACATTGACCGTAAATGATCAGATTCTGCACTGGACACCAAAGATGATTGAATATATAAAAACAGTGGGTGATATGGCTCAAGATGCTGATCAGAAGGAAGAGGCGCATATACTTCTTATTGAATGGAATTCATTTAAGAATAACTTATCTGCACGCAAATCCAATCAAAAAGTGTTTTTAAAGATAAGCAAAAAAAGTGAAGCGTTGTTAAAACGAATTCAACTATCTTTAGGCACTGATTGCAAAGAGCAGCGAAAGATACAAAGAATGCTTGATAATATATATGTCGGACAAAATAAGGTACGTGGCAAGAAGTAAGCGTTGCCTTTATGAATCTAACCTATCCATAAATGCCATTAATTCATCAACATTAAGAGCAGGTTAAGAAGGTCTTTGTTATGCTTGAAAAACATCACCATTAATCCCATCGCATAATGGATGGCCCCAATCAGAACGGGGGCCGCTTTCCTGCGTAACGGGTGATCGTTCTTGTACGCGAGGTTTTGCTTCTGACTCAGTTTTTTTAGCGCCACGCTTAATTAAATATTCTTGTATTAATTGCGGGGCCTTATCTACTTGTATCATGGAGTATCCATTAAACCGTCCAGAAGCGATATCTAAAGGCGTTCTGTTTTGTGCGTCTTTTTTATTTATATTGGCACCGAGTTTAAGCATGCCGTCAATAATCTCAATGGTTTTTTGTTCATCTTCATGCCATCTGCAAAAGCAAAGCATATGCAAAAGATTGTTGGGATTACTTTGTAAATTAATGACGTTTTTTTCTAATAGGTATTTACTTGCTTCGTAATTGCCATGATTTACTGCATGAAACAGCGCCGCATATAACTTGAGCTCTTTTAATGCGCTTTCATCATTTAAATATCCCTTTTGTTCAATAATCTTGAAGATGTAGTGCATTTGGGCAACATCATTTTCTGTGGCCGTATCTTGTAAGTCAAATCTTAATTGCTGAAGGTGCGATTCTGATGATAGTGTATGCAGAGCTCTTATATTTCCGGTATCCATTGCCTCGATTTGATTGAATAAAGAAAGCAAGAAAATTAATACAATAAGTTGCTTCATCGGTTCCTCTCAGTTTGGTTTATATTCAACTCTACTATGCTGTTTATAATGTTCAATTCTACGTTCATCATCAATAGTTTGAGCACTTTCATAAGAAACAATAGAGTAGTAAGGAGGTATACGGACCTCTCTATGGTACGGTTTAAAATTTTTTTCATAATCTTTCTGTTTTTGAGCAGCTTCTTTTAAAAAATGGCACACCTGATAATGAGCGCTTGTTTCTTGAGCAATTTCTGCCGGAGTTTTACCGCTCATTGGATGCTTTTGATGAGCCAATGCGCCATTTTTAATCATGAGTTCTAAAATTTTTTCTTGAGTTGCAAATAGATTGCATTTCCAATTTCCTTTAGCTGCTTCATGTAATAGATATTCCGGATTATTATGCAAGCACACCGGGACTTTATATAAGAGGTCAATAGCTGCATCCGCTTTCTTATTTTTGATTGCTGCAGCTAATGCAGTATATGTAATTTTTCCAAAAAAAATCTCCTCTTTTTTTTGGAAAGCCTCTGCAGCTTGAGTATTGTTGCATGAAAAAAGTGTCATGATAGATGATGCAAACATATGCTTCAATCTTTCTAACTCTTGTGAGATATGTTGAGTATTACCCTGCTCGGCTGCGGTGACGAGCGGATGGGTTGCGACTATCTGTTCCATCGCAACAACATAGTTTGATATCAAGAGCAAAAGAAAAATAAATTTTTTATGCATGTATAACTCGTTTTGACTTTTTTCTATCATTTTTTTACGCTTGCACCAGTTTACTTTCATTAAAAGTTAAAGGAAATAATATGAAAAAAATAATTGCATCGATTTTTTTAGTGAGTAGATTGCTTGCTCAAAATGATCAAGAAGATACAACACAAAAATATAGAAATACTAAAGCGCACGAAGCAATTATTCATGACACCTATCAAGAAGCAATGAAATTAGAAGATGTACCTCAGGCATATATTGATCTGGTTAAAAAGTTTGATTTAGATCCGCAAGAGATCTGTTTTTACACTGCAGTACGCATGAATCGCTTTGTAGAAAAAGTGGGAAATAATATCATGCTCTTACATCCAAACTTCTTCTTATATTTAACTGAACAAGAACAGTTGGCTTATATTGCGATTCAGTTGGCACGCATTAAAGCAGGAGATAATCCTGAATTGGGTGGCAAGCATGATCCGGCAAAACGCACGTTAAAACGCGTAAAAGATTGCAGTGTCGCAGCGATTGGATTGTTTTTTGCTGGCATGTATCACCAAGAAATTGCGCAAGCAATCCACGAGTACTGGCCAGCAGTTAAAGAAGTTATTTTTTCTAAAACCGGCGCCGTTATTAGTGGCATCATTTTATTAAACATGCTTTTAAGAGCTCAATATGAACGCACTCAGCTTAAAACATTTTTACAAAGAGAATTGGAAAGTACTGATGTTATTGGTGCAGAAGGCTTAATTACTATACGTGAAAAGCAGAGTCATTGGGGCAAAAATAAAGCTTCTTGGCTCGAATACCAATGGGGAAAACTCATGGGAAATTTATATTTAGATATGAATCCTGAAGTTGAATTAGAACGCATTAAAGCGCATGTTGCGCGTAAAAGCGCATAAGTATGACTGTTATTAACAAGCGTGCAAAAGTTATTGCGTTTGCAGGAAATTCATGCACCGGCAAGTCAACCATGGCGCGATTGCTTGCAGGACATGTTCAAGCGCAATGCTTTATCGAGCCGGAAGAGATGCGCTGGTCATTAGTTGCGCAAAAATGGAATGAATATAGCCCATCAGCTGCGTTGCTTGCCATGCGTAATATTTGGATTCCGATGTTCATTGATGCTGATAAGCTCCGCACGCAAGGCAAATGTAGTATTATCGACACCTATTTTTTAAAAATCGATGGATACTATTTGGGCAAACCTGATATGGATTGGCTTGTTCCTTTAAGCGATCCATATATTAATCCACTAAAAGAAATATTTTTAACCGATCAAACGCATTTTCCTGATGTTGATTGCGTTATTTTATTTGATATTAGTTTTGATGATTGGAAACAGTTTGTGCAAACACGCCATCGACGATGGGATAAAGATGTTGATTTAGTCAAAACATATGAGCCCAATAAAAAATATATTGCACAAGCAGTAAATGAGCATTGCAAAAAAAATAACATTAAATTAATTCATTTTAGGCAAGTCTTTGGCGACCCAAAAGTACAAGCAGAACGATTAAAAGAATTGTTGATTAAAGAGGAGGTTTTTTAATCAAATTTTTTTATTCAATTTCGCATTACGCCAAGAATCAATCGACTTAATCAAAGAACCTCTTGGAACCATATGAAACTTATTTTCAATTAGATTTCTTCATTTTCCAGGCCAACAACTGTTCTTTTTGCATACTGCCTTACTCTTTTAGGGACCGTTTTTGACTCTAAAAAATGCCCCCTCCAACCATTCCAAAAGCACGATTAGGAATGCTATTATGAGAGTGTAGATAAAGAGGTTGTCTATCGATAAACTGCAGGTATGCCAACCTGAAGCTAATTGATGGTATTTTTGGCAAAAAATAGAGATCACATGAATTTTAAATATGGATTATTGCTTTTACTTGCATCTGGCACTCTACCTGCCATAAACGGGTATTCATCGATCTATATGAACGGGGAAATGGAAAGAAAAACAGTAAATAATGAAGTGATGGAGAATGAAATGAATAAAAATTTAGTAGAGATTGCAATAAGCAATCCTGAATTTAGTACTTTAGTTGCAGCCGTCAAAGCTGCAGGTTTAGTTGATGCTTTATCAGGTGATACTGAATTAACGTTGTTTGCCCCTACAAATGCAGCATTTGCAAAACTTCCTAAAGGAACTTTAGAAGCATTACTCGCCGATAAAGCAAAGCTTGCTAATATTTTGAAATATCACGTTGTAGCGGGTAAAGTGCTTGCAAAAGACGTTGTGAATTTAGATTCAGCTGAGGCTTTAAATGGTAAAGAACTTGAAATCATAAAACGTGATGGCAAGGTCTTTATCAATGATGCAGAGGTTGTAAAAACAGACATTAATGCTAAAAATGGCGTGATTCACGTTATCGATACGGTATTGATTCCTGAGTAATTAATCTAAACGGGGGGTTGCTATCGGCAGCCCCCACTCATTTATAGTGCTCAAGTAAATCGCAAAATAATAATTACATATAATTGATTATCACAATAAGTTACTGATACTTTTTTTGTATGTCATTCAAAAATGTCTATTGTATTCAATAACAGACATTTCAGGTATTAGCTTAATTCATTTTAAACAAATCTTTAGCGGTCCTAATGTACAAGCAAAACGATTAAAAGACTTGTTACTAAAAGAAGATATTACTTAAGCCGAGATGATACTAAATCACTCAGTTGGTTAAATGATATTTGGTTTTGATCGCCATTTTCTCGACTCCATTCTGTTAGCATTTCTTCATTGATTTTGGCGCTCTTGAAATGTGCTTTAATTGTGTAGTTCAGTTTTGTAAAAGTAGTTAGTTCAGAATTGATGCGTAAGAGCACTGGATTTGCAAGCGATTTTGATTCGTTGCGCAAGAGCAATCTAAACTGTTCGAGAGTAGAAGTCCGGGTTTCCGGGGTGTCTATTGCAAATGATTCAAAGATTTTTGTTGATAAAGCTCCGAGTGCGCATTGTAATAATATTCGATCTTCAAGGATTTTTTCTCGTGCATCTTTTTGCATTCCGTTAAGAGAGCTGAACATGATAAGAGTTAAAATAATGAGCGTATTTTTCATAGAATTCTTTTTAAGTAGATAGGTTTAGTTGGTTTTATTGTTTTTTGCCTTATACCACTCAATCGCAGGTCCAATAAAGCCTCGCGGTTGCAATTTAATTATTCTAGGTTCATCGAATTTTTTTTCAAAATCTTGGCCTATTGATCCAAAAAATTTATCGGGAACTACCAGCATTCCATATAAAGAGCCACCTACAAATACAAGAGCACCTGCTGCGCGTAGCTTTTCTAAAGGTGTTTCAATACTTATTGCACGCGCGGTTATTCGTGATGCCACCTGAGCACATTGGATACTTTTTATTTTTAGCTTTTCTAGTGCGCATTGCCATGGTACAGCAGAAATACTCAGCGAGATAGAACAAGATAATAAAATTACTAATAGATTTTTTATCATCAGATAAGCAATCTCATTGTGTTTTCTCGCATGCGTCTTTGTGTTCTTTATTTGTGTTGGTATCTTCCGGAGTGCCCACAGATACGGTGAGCAGGCCATGGATTCCTTGATCTGCATTTACTCTACCAATATCACGGACATAATCGATAGTTTTGTGCACTTCTTTAAACACAACATCATTGCTGACTTGATCAGAATCAGATGCATAACAGAGATCAATAAGGGCATTTACCGCTACTACAATTTCTTGCCATGCGTGTAAATTTACCTTTTCTTCATCGCGCAAACATTCGACAGAAATTTTAACCGATTTTGAATTTATTAATTGCTCTAATGTTGGTTTTTGAGAGTCTGCTTGAGCTTGGATTGATAAATAGGCAAAAATTGAAAGAGACGCAAATATTTTCTTCATAATTAAACCGTTTTATTTTTTTTTGAAATTATATTATTACCTAATCGTACTGGTTCTAAAGGATTCAGATCTATCTGTGTTTCAATAAAAGAGACTAATGTTTGCACTTCATCTGCTCGTCCATATAAAATAAGCACATTTTCTTTGGCACATCCGGTAACAATAACTTTATGTGATTTCCCAATTCGACGTTGTTCCAATTCTGTTGCATGAGAATATTGTAATTTCATCCTTACCATTTGCCAGTATTGGGTATCTAAAGAAGGTTGAGAACCAAAATTAGTACTTATTGGTAAAAATAAAATAAAAAAAAGTGAATTTAATTTCATTTTTGCGCAGTTGGGCGTAATGTTCTTGGAATGCGGTGCTCTAAACTTTGTTGTTTATAAAATGCTTGTTTTGCTTTTTCGATTTCTGCTTTATACGCTTGTTGGCAATTGTTTTCTACATGCGCAAGGCAGACTTTTGTGCAGCCATTTCTATGGCATCGTTGTGCTTGGTTTTTCCAGAATTGTGCTTCTTGGCGTGCTTTATGAGCTTGTAATTCTGCAGCATCGCGTTGTGCTTTGAGCTTGTCAACTTGACAAGATTTTGGTGTATTTGGGGCGGGAACAAATTTTATAATTCGCTGAGAGCGTGGTGCATTTGGACGAAGCATAGCTGTTGAATATGAAACAAGTGATGCACATGAAACTAATAATAATAATTTCATAAAAGACTCCATATAGATATTAGTTTGTATAAAACAAATAACATGTACTAGTTTAATAAGTACTAACAAAGATAGCCAGTAGTTTTCTTGAGTGTTGATAAAAGAAGGGTGGTATATGAAAATGATATGGTGTTGTTTGTTTTATATTTTTTCGAGTTTAGGAATGCATAATCTAAGTGAGCTAAACAAGCAACTTAAAATGCAAATAAGTCAGCAAGAAATAGCATGGAGTAATGTGCGAGATCTGATTGGTAAAGGAGCATACGTTGATACCGTTACTGATAACGGTGAAACAGCATTGATTCTTGCAGTAAAAGATAGCAACCTTGAAATGGTAAGCCATTTGTTGCGCAACGGTGCTGATGGGGACTATAACAATAAAAACGATGGTATTGCCTTGAGGTTAGCCGTGATTAAAGCAAGTTTGCCAATCATGAACGTGCTTGTATCTGCCGGTCTTGATTTAGATATTAAAGATAGTAAACACAATACTGCGTTGATGTGGGCAGTTATTATTGGTGATGTCCAAATAAGAAAAGAGATCGTTAAACTATTGCTAGATT
>CAZPZX010000022.1:0-17677 GCA_964591235.1 uncultured Pseudomonadota bacterium | reverse complement strand
AATGTATCACTCATTATTATTTATTCTTTTTATTATCGTATTTAGCTTCGATACCGGATCCTATTTAATTGGCAGTACGCTTGGGTTTCACAAATTGGCACCATCAGTAAGTCCGGGGAAAACATGGGAAGGCGTGGTTGGCGGATGGATATTCGCCTGTGTAGGGTTAGTGCTAGTCTTATGGGAACTTAATAAAACAAAATCATGGCCATTTGTAGCGCTCTTTTCTTTAATTGTCTGCGTGCTCTCATTAATTGGCGATCTCTTTGAATCATGGCTCAAACGCAGAGCAGGTATTAAAGATTCAGGATCATTGCTTCCCGGCCATGGCGGTTTTTTAGACCGATTTGATGGTATTCTATTCACCGTAATTTTTTTCTATATTTTTAAAGACTATTTAGTAAGATTATTTCAGCTAACTTAGTAATCTTTAAAAAAAAAGAATGATTCATCATAATTTTTTGCTGGGATTGTGCATTATGTTTATGATGCAATTAAATCTCAGTATGAATCGGCAAAATTTATATTTTAGTCTGTTGCCTTCAGAAATTATGACGATTACCAATACCTACTTATTGCATAATAATTCCGAACTTACTTCGATCATTCGCCTCTTTGCAGCACAAGAAGAGCTTCATAATTTTCTTTCTAAAAGCAAGCTTTCTATTGAGGCGTTTAAATCATCGCTTGCTAAAACAGACCAGCAAACACTATCGAGCATTCTTTCCTGCAAATCACTTCCTATCGTCACAGATCGTAACTATTTCAATATGGTACTTTTTAATTCAGTGCGCTCAAATAACCTAAGTATGATAAAACTTTTATTAACTCTAGAAGCTGATAAAGAGTTTCAAAATCAAGATCCTCATGATCCTAGCTTGTATCACAAAACTCATTACACCTTGCTGGCTCATGCAGCCGAATATGGATATGTCGATGCAACCGCATTACTATTGAAAGCTGGAGCCGATCCTAACCCCCATCATCCGTGCAAAAAAAGATTACCTATACCCGCCAGTCCACTCATTTGTGCGCTACAGGGTAACAGCAGAAATACTGCCAAGATTGTTGAATTGTTATTAAATGCAGGAGCTCAAATCAATTTACCTGACAAAAAAAATCAGACCGCCCTTACATTTATTTACAACAATCCCGCACTCTCTAATGCTCAAAAAGCACATGAAATTCTAAAAAAACATGAACAAATTCGTCATAAACACTCTTAACCAAATCTATTGAATGCATTATAATGTTGTCCCTTGTATAAAGGCTATCTGGAATTATACGTGGAAAATGTATTGCTCTACCTTATTATTTTTTTATTGGCACATGAACAAAAATTATTTGCTCCTGATTTGCATGATTGTCTACAATCCTTCAAATACCATGGAAAGAACACACAGTAGTGAATCATTAAGACACCGCATTCGTGAACCATTGTACAATCATGTGCCGGTATCGTTAAAGAATAGGTCTTTAACTTATTATCGTTCGTTGATACAACAAGCAGATGAGTTTAGTTGTGGAAGCCGCATGCTTGCTCATGCAGATATCTTAACAAGAGTTGCTTATAAAACTAAGACAGAAGGTATATCTTTTGAAACAAATCTTATCAATTATCTATCTAATCAGAGCAGATTTGAAAAAGTTCACCAGAAAATTAAATCGATTAATCCCGAATATGACTATCAAGCCGGATTATATGATGATCAAATATATAATGCGATTGAAAAAAAGTTTCCCCTACTAAAAGATCTATTTTTAACGGTATATTACGACGCCACGCATGGGATGACCACCCTTGATTTTACTCATATGGAATGTGAAACATATCAAGAATTTTGTGCCGACGAGCACAATTATATTCCTCTTGCACAATCACGATCATTTCGTTATTTACTAAATCTACTTAAGAATAAATATGATATGGCGCATCTGGGCTGCTTAGTAAATAATCATTGGTTTCTGGCAACTGTTATGATTAATCAATCTAATCGCGTACAGCTGTTAGTAATCGATTCAGAGAATAGAGAATTTAAAAATTGGCCTGATATGCATCATCTTGTTGATCAATTATTACACTATGTGAAACAAAAAAATGAAGAAATAAAATCACAAATGACTTTACATTAAAACATATATGAGCCGCATCAGCAAAAAAAATATTTTTCTTATATTTGTTGCCTACACATCCAGCATTAGGGGGTTTGAATATCAACCACATCTGAAAACAGTTCATATAAAACATTCGCGCGACTATTTATATAACAATATTCCGCAAGAGCTTAAAAAGAATACTACCTATTACCGTTCACTGTTACAACAAACAACGCCCGACACCCACAGCTGCGGACAAAGATCAGTATTCCATGCTTTAGCATTAGAAGATGCGATGCAACGCATGCGAGATCAAAATATTGTACCTGATATTAGTTTGAGATTCTCTTTATCATCTGTTACATGCTATAGGCATGTCTATGCTACCATTAATAGTATGATTCAAGCAGAGATGCCCTGGTTTAACTTGAGAGCGGGGACCTGTGGCGATCAACTTGCACGTGCTGCAAATAGATACTTCCCGGTCCTGCAAGATAAGTTATTACCCATTTATTTGTATAATGAACAGATATTTATAGTTGATAATGGCATACCTCCTTATCCATCGTGCTTAAATGCAGGTAAATTTTCTTTAGATTCTAGACAATACAAACCGTTCCGTAACTCTCATGAGAAACGTTTACAATTGAGTAAATTAATCAAGCCACTTGATATTTCTCACTTTATCGCATTGCTTGATAATAAGCACTGGATCTTAGCATCGGTCATGCTCAATTATAAAGGAGAAAAGCGACTGTTAATCATCGATTCTTGCAATAACTTTTTTCAAAACTATCCTTCTTTGCAGACACTTATTACACTGCTGAATGAGGAGATGCACACCCCATAAATTAGGAGTATTAAATGAAAATTTTATTTATGATTGCTAGCTTGGCAAATACAACATACGTACTTAGCATGAGTTATAAAGATGCAGCATTATCATCATCAAAAAAAGCGTACCTCAAAGATGCGCCAACAACCTTTGCAACTCCAGAGGAACAAGAAGCAATTATTGCTGAATTAAGGGAATCTCAATCGCGTCCAGATCTAGTCACTCCACGCCTTGATACCACATTGATACAAAAAGAAATAACAGAAAAACATGAGAAAAATAATGGTTACTACACATTAACGGAAATTGCAGTATCGCTGGGCACTCCCGAAGCCGGGCAATGGTTACTAGATCAGATGCAAAAACCAGAAATGTTTCATGAAACATTAAACACTCTTAAAGAAAGTATAACCAATAAACGTTATGATACCGTTGAAAAATTATTGCAATGGACCGCTTGTGATGCACAGGGTAATAGTTGCCTGATTCGTTATCGTGATAGACTCAATACCTCTTTTGCTCATTTGACGCTGGCAGATCCGGAGATGCTTTCATTAGTATTAGATGCTGGCGCTAATCCTGATGCACGTAGTCGAGATTATCTAACTCCCTTGCACCAAGCTGCCAAAGAAGGAAATCTTGAAAGCGTTAAGCGGCTTTTGCGGGCAGGAGCAAAACCGGATATACATGTTAAAAATCCGACAAATCCTTTTCTAGAAACACCACTATTATCTGCTGTTTTTCAATTTAGAAATTCAAACAATCCAGAGGTTAAATATCTTTTTTTCAAAATTGCAGCCTATTTAGTAATTAACAAAGAAGGCACTGGTGGAAATGCAGATTACAACGCGCCAAACAGTGTTGGCATATCAGCCAAAGAAATGGTTCGTCATATTGATGGCAGAAGTCGGGAAGTTGCAAAACTTAAAGATTTAATGCTTTATATAAAACCACACAGATTTAGATCAAATGATTCAAGTTCATCTGTTAGTTTAGCAGATACCCAACCATGGCGACGCGCTATAAAAGTTAACTAAGAAGCAGGTTTTTAACCGATTGAGCCATCTCATGTGCTTGCACACGTGAAACTAGGGGCTCAATACAAGCAAACATTCCCATGAGTTGGCCCTGGAAAATTGCGCCGGTCATTATGAAGGTATCTTCGTGCACGAAGCAACCGCGCCAATTAAAAAGGCCGGATATATGTTCAACGGTGATGTCTCCAAAGTTCGCAGGAAAATCGAGTATTCCTAATTGTGATACCGTTGCGGTTGGATGATTCACTTGCGCGGTATAGAATATTTGCTTACAAGAAAAATCGGTTGTGGTAATAAATTGATCCATATTTTTTAAAAAATGCAGATGTTTTTTTTCTTCAATACCGGAATATAATTGCTGCTTAATCTCTTTACTTAATTGCTTAATATCAACACAAGCATCAATCATATGCTCTGTGTTCACTCCAGAAACCCAATCTCCAAAATCATGGCCCGTTAATACAGCAGTTTTAAAACTGGGACGAATATTTATCGGATTATGACAGATGATTTTAAATGGATTTTGCTCGCCTCGTTTGGCACGGTTTAGAGCAATCGCTTTAGCAACTGCCGCACTTAAGATTGTTTGCAATGAACTCCCACACGCGCGATATTTATTTTTTATTGTTTGGGTTTCTTCTTTACTAAAGCAAAAGGGAATAAAAAAAACTTTATAATCAGATACATCTTTTGGCTGAGCATTCAGCAAGCGGGGTACATAGGTATTATTTTTTAACTCATCGTATAAATGGTAGTAATGAATATCTAAAAAATGATCAGCAATAGGCTCAATTGTTCGGTGGTTTTTTAAATCATCAATTAATTGAAATAGTTCAAACATAAAATAGGTGCGACTCATGCCATCTGAAAGCGAATGGTGCATGGTAACAATCAGTTCACCACGATCTATTCCTTTGCAATAATGTACGCGTGCAAAAGGACCGGTTGCCGTTGGTAGCATAGTATCAAGCTCATCTGACATTATTGTTTGCCACTGTGTATCAGAAATTCGCTCTATGATATGCAAGGGAATTTTTGTATCACTTTTTTGTAAAATCCATTCACGAGAAGCAGCATCGTAATACGCGCTGCATGCTAAACTCGGGTGCCATAATTGCATAATATCAAGCGCTTTGCGTAATAGATCTTCATCAAGCACACCTTTAAATTGGGCAGTCCCGACAATATTGAGCGCCACATATTGATCGTAATTAAATCCAATCCATGCCCATCCTTCTACTTTTTTAGGAAAGGAGAAAATGAATTGTGGTAAAAGTAAAACAAGAAATAATAATCGGTTCATCTACTCTCCCAGTATTTATTGTTTTTTAGCTTTTGTAGGATCTTGTAATCCCAAAAAATAATCGTCTTGAATAAAGGTTTTTATTCCATTAGGATTTTCTATATATTTAAAAATATTGTGAGGATTTTCTGTATCCCAATTATCAATAGCTCTTTTGAGAACTTTTACCAAAGAGGGAAGAAACGTTACACTCATACCTTCTGCTGTTTGACAATATGAGTCAAGTTCTTCTTTAAGCTGTTTGTAATTTTTCGATTTTTCCATGCGTAAATACGTACGCGCAAAGGCCCTAGTCCAGTCTTTAAGATGCCCAGGCTCACATTCCTTCTCAATAGCATCAAGCGCTTTCTCGAAGGTTAAATCGGTGTTTACATCTTTTTTTTCAGCAGATCTGGCAATTCGATTAAAAATTGTTTCTTTTTTCCGTTCCATAGAAAAAAAACAAAACGGTATTAACACAAAAAACAATATATGGTGCTTATTCATGGTGTCCTAACAAATATATTTATTTTCTTAAATATTCAACCAATTTAGCTTGTGAGATAGTTTCTTGAGATCCAGTGATCATGTTTTTCACTGTTACTTCATTTTTTGCTTGCTCTTGATCACCGATTAATAATGCATATGACGCACCTAATTTATTAGCACGATTCATCATACTTTTAATCGACCCTCCTTCCAACATAACTTCTGTGCACAGCTCTACTGCTTGCAGCTCATCAGCAAGCATTAATGCTACCATCTGTTGCGCTGGTGCCAAGGGCAATAATGCATGTAATTTTGGCGCTTGCGGTAATGCCAAATAATCTTTATATGGTTCCAAAATAAGCATTAAACGCTCAAATCCAATAGCTGCGCCAATCGATTGTTGATCGGATTTGCCCCCTATTTGAGTAACTAACTGATCATAGCGGCCGCCCCCGCAGAAGGTGTTTTGTGCACCCAACGCATTGCTCACAAATTCAAAAACTGTTTTATTATAATAATCTAAGCCACGCACTAATCGTGGTTGAATTTGATAAGAAACAGAAAGCAGTTCTAAATTTTTTTGAAGAGCTTCCCATTCAGCGTTGCATTCAGCACATAAGTTGTCGATAATCACCGGTGCATGTTTATATTTTTGCTGACATGTGTCAACCTTACAATCAAAGACACGCATAATATTTTTTTCTTTGCGCTCCATGCAATCAGAACATAAGCCAGATTGTTCATCTAAAAACTTTTTAAGTTTTTCGCGGTATTTAAGCCGATCTTGCAAGCATCCCAGTGAATTGATTAAAAGCGCATAATCATTACATTTTAAAACTTCATGAAACAGACGATCGAGCATTTTGATCATCTGTACATCTTGATTGACTGACGCAGATCCTATGATTTCCATGCTGATTTGATGAAACTGACGATAGCGACCTTTTTGCGGACGCTCATAGCGAAAGCAAGAACCAAAGGTATAAACTTTCCACGGCGTTGTTTGCACACTATTTTCTACAAAGGCACGCACCATTGATGCAGTAAGTTCAGGACGCAAACAGATGCTATCAGATTCGCCATGTTGACCATGTTGCTGAATAAGAAACATCTCTTTGTTGACCACATCGGTATGTAATCCAAGAGTACGCTTAAAAAGTTCCGTATGCTCAAGAATCGGTGTTTCGATTTCATTAAAGCAATACACACTAAGATGTTTTTTAATCTGATCCAATACAAAGTTGTATAGAGTCATATCTAAAAAATCGTTAGTACCTTTAACACGTAACATAGTAAACCTTATGGTAAAGAGGATTTAGGGCCTTTTTAAGCCATCTTTTCACATAATAGTGCAAAAAACTAAACAAAACCAGTATTCATTGACTCATTCGGATAAAAGTTGTTAGAACCGTAAATGACTAACCAATTTTATTATTCAAGGAGAAGCTATGAACAGACGAGTACTGTTGATGCTTTCTATCCTAATGATGCAAAACACATTTTCATCATTAGTAACGAGTCTGGTTGACTCCCAACACATTTGTGCATGTCGCGCTCAGAGCCAATCATTCTTTTCAATCCGTCCGGTATATACGGTAAATTCGCCTGAATATTTGGCACATAATCGAGATTTTTACAAGAAATTAGATGATTTATGTTATCCGGGAACCATACAATTGACTGCATTGGGAGGAACATCAACTCACAATGATGCAATTGCAAAATTCTTCCTGCCATTTTGCAGTACTTTCCTTCACGTAACTGAACAACAAACAGAGACTACCGATATTTTGGCACAACAATTTAATATTTATACTCAAAATGGAACCTTTGATAGTACCGTTGAGTTCCATCCGCGCCATAATTACGCCGGTTTGGGTATCAACTATCAACAACGCATTTATGAGCGCTGCAATGGCAAAGGAATATGGCTAAGCATCTCCGGGCCAATTCTTTCTGTTCATAATAGAATTGAGCTGGTAGAAACAATTACCAATAATGGCGGAGGACCATTAGTTGTTTCATCCCCTGCACCGGTTGCATCAGGATGTCCACAAAACTGTCCAAATGAGTGCAACCCTAATTGCAACTTAGATCCTGCGCAAGCATTACCTCCGGTTGATTCAGTAATAAATGCATTTCGCCAACCGGGCTGGTGTTTTGGAAGAATTGACAATCTCGCGCCTAATAAGAATAATCATCGAGTTACTAAAATTGGTGATATTACCGTGCGGATAGGGTATGAAACAGTAAATCGAGAAGATTGCCATTTAGATTCATTCTTTGGAATAATCGTTCCAACGGGTAATAGACCGGCAGCTATTTCCATGTTTGAACCAATCGTTGGTCATAATCATCATTGGGGAATTGTTTTAGGAAGTACACTCGGCATGGAAATCTGGCGCAGTTGCACGGGAAATACAACCGTTTGCACCGAATTAGATTTTAGTATCAGTGATTTTTTTGCACGCCGCGAACGCCGTTCATTTGATTTAAAATATAAACCTTGGAGCCGTTACATGCAGTTTTATAAAAACGTAACGCAGGCTCAACTGGCAGCAAATAGCCTTGATCCGGTTTATGCACTTACTTTACACACCCCCGGTATCGATATTTTAACACAAGATCTAAAAGTAAAACCCGGATACTATCGTACCTTTAATAGTGCATTTATAATCGATCATTCTTGTTTTGAACTTGAACTTGGTTATAACTTTTTTGCGCGCCAAGCTGAATGTATTAAACTCGATTGTGATTTTCCCACCGGTACGGCATTAAAAGCAATCGGCACTGGCAGTGGCGCAACCGGTAAATTTCAAACAATTAATAATGATTTTAGTGGAAATTGTACCGCCACCCCTCTTGCAAATTATGCAAATAATATCATCACCGCTGATGATATCGATTTAGAATCTGCAGCTCACACAGCAACACTTACTCATACCTTTTATGCATCATTAGCGTATCAATTCGAGCAATGCGGATTCCCTATGTTTGCAGCGATCGGTGGCTCGTATGAATTTCCACCCGATAACGTTGGTCTCAATCGCTGGATGGCATGGGGCAAATTTGGTATAGCGTTTTAACTAAAAAGAAGGGATTTATATGTCAAAAAAAATTGGATTATTAGCGCTGTTTATCTGTTGTTCAATAAACGGAATGCAACCGCAACTTGACGCCAAACAGCTTTTAGATTTGCAAAAACGTTTTAATACTGCTGTTGCTGCAGAAAAACTTGATGAGGCACAAGCACTATTAAATCAGATCCGTGCAGGCGGTAAGGGAGCACTTGCTGTTGCATTACAAGGACAAATTGAAGCAAAAAAACTTCACATTAAACAAAGAGCGGAATCAGTTGCCGCCAATCAACGCCTGAAAGAAGAAGCTGAACGCAAAAAACAAGCTGCTGCTCAAGAAGCGCGCCAACGAGAAGAGCAAGCACGCCAAGATAAAGCACGCAGAGATCAAGAAGAAGCACGCTTAAAAGCCGACTCTGCAAACGCAGCAGCAAATGCAGAGACTAACAAAAAATTGCTTGCAGATCTACGCACCAAAAATATACAAATAGATACTTTGAATAATCAAATTAATGAATTAAAACAGCAACAATTAAATGCTCAACTAAATGTTTTAGAAATTCAAGGTAAATGTGAAAATCAATTGGCTCAAGCACGCAAAGAGGCTGAAGACGCTGCAGCCTCAGTACGCAATAATTATGAACAATTATTAGCCGACGCACAAAGAGCAGGCCAATCATCAACCGCTCTTGAAGGACAATTACAACAACTAAAATCTCAAGTTTCACAATTAGAAGTGCAACTTGCTCAAGCAAATAAAGATAAAGACGCTCTAAAAGCAGGAACCGTATCGCAAAAAGCAAATGAAGAGCTTCGCACTCGTTTAGCAGATGCAGAAAAAGCGTTGCAAGCTCAAACAAAACGGGCAGAGGAATCAGAAAGACTTTGCAAAGATTCCAACAGTAAACTAAAAAGTACTGAAGAAGCGCTACGCAAACAGATTGAGGAGATGAAAAAAAATCAAGGTACGGCAGCTGAACAAGCACAAAAAAGCCAGATTATTCAAAAGAAACAAGATGAGCTCTATGCAACCAATCAACAGCTTGAAAAGCAGGTTCGTCAACTAACTACACAGCTTGAAACATCACAAAAAGAAGCCAAAGATCTTGCAAGCGCTTTGAAGACAAACAAAGATCTGATGAATGAAAAAGATCTTGAACTCTTGGACTGCGAAGCACTTAAATCAGAAACTGCAAAAGCTCAAAAAGAACTTGCAGAAGCCCAAAAAGAGATTCGCTTAATTGCAAAAGAGTTAAAAGAACAAAAAGAATCGTACGCTGCTTTATCATTTGATAGATCAAAAAAAGACTATGAGAAGGAGAAAAAAGATTTACAAGCTAAATATGCAGCTGAGATAGAAGCTTTAAGAAAAGCAAACAAAGAAGAAACACTCAAAATATTCAAAGACGCCCAAGAAAAAGTAGCTAAATATAAAGAAGGAAGAGAGGCGGCAAATCAAAGCGCAATCAGCTTTGCAAATAGCTTAATGCGTCAAAAAGAAATCAAAGCAAGCGATATAAGAGATTTAATCGATATTCTTCAGCAACGATAAACCTTTAAAATTAAAAAGGGCCGGTTTTTAGCCGGCCCTTTTTTTATTTATTTAATCCGTGGCACTTTTTATATTTCTTGCCAGATCCACACGAGCACGGCTCATTACGACCCACATCTTCAGTCTTACGCGCTTGTGCTGGTGTGCCATGATCATGATTATGGCCATCACCAGAACCATGGCCAGCCAGCATATTAATTTCATCTAATTCACGTTCACGTTTTTTCTCAAGCTCATGCTCGTCAAAACGTTCAGTGTTTAAGTGGAATATATGATGAACAGTCATACGGCGAATATCTTCCATGACCTCTTGGAACATCGCAAACGCTTCACGTTTATATTCAATCAATGGATTCTTTTGACTGTAAGAACGTAAATTAATACCTTCTTTTAAGTGATCCAAATTAAGCATATGCTGTTTCCATGCCTGATCAATCGTTTCAAGCATGAGCCATTTTTCAGCATTCTGAATAATCTCTTGTTTTTGACGTGAGCGGTAGGAACTATATTTATCTAAGATAAATTTACCTAACTCAACTTCAAACTCATCACGATTTGCACCGGTTAATTTCGCATTCTCATATTCAGTTACCTTGAGCGCCGTTAATGCTGCCATCTCAGTATAGATTGCTTGTTTTTGCTCATCAGTAATTGTACGAGCCGGCACATGACGCGAGACAACATCCTCAACAGTCTTAAGCACCATATCACGCACAAGTTCAAAGATATTTTCATCACCTTCAAGTACGTCACGGCGAATTTGGTATACAACAATACGTTGTTGATTTAAGACATCATCATACTCAAGCAAATGTTTACGCATATCAAAGTTTTGTTTCTCAACACGTTCTTGCACCCGCTCAATCGTTTTAGATACAAATGAAGATTCAATAATTTCATCTTCCTTCATACCAAAGCGTTCCATATTTTTCTTAAGGGTATCGCCTGCGTAAATGCGGATAAGTTCATCTTCCAATGAGATATAGAAGCGGGATTCGCCCGGATCTCCTTGACGGCCTGAACGTCCACGCAACTGATTGTCAATACGTCTGCTTTCATGACGCTCAGTTCCTAAAATATATAACCCGCCTGCTTGTTTTGATTCGGGAGTTAATTTAATATCGGTTCCACGACCTGCCATATTTGTTGCAATGGTAACACGTCCCAATTGGCCCGCATGCTCAACAATCTCTGCTTCGCGTTGGTGTTGTTTTGCGTTAAGAACATCATGAGGAATATTATTTGCAGTCAAAATATCACTAATTAATTCTGATTTTTCGATCGCAATTGTACCGATTAATACCGGTTGCCCTTTGGCATGGCGTTCTTTTACATCTGAAACAATCGCTCTATATTTTGCTTGCTCGCTTAAGAAGATAAGATCTTGTTTATCGTCACGAATCATTTTTTTATTGGTCGGAATCGAAACAACATCAAGATTATAGGTGCGATAGAATTCTTCAGCTTCAGTTGCAGCCGTACCGGTCATACCCGCTAATTTTTTATATAATCTGAAATAGTTTTGCAAGGTAATAGCAGCAAGCGTTTGGGTTTCTCGTTCAATATCAACCCCTTCTTTTGCTTCTAGCGCTTGGTGTAACCCATCGCTATAACGACGTCCGGGTAAAATACGGCCGGTAAATTCATCAACTATTAATACTTCACCATCTTTGACCACATAATCAACATCACGACGGAATAATGCATGGGCGCGCAATGCTTGATTAACATGGTGCAAAATATTTAAACTTTCAACTGCATATAAATTAGGAACATTTAATGCTTTTTCAGCCTTATCGTTCCCTGATTCGGTTAGTTGGACACTGCGTTGCTTTTCATCAACATCATAATCTTCACCTTTTACAAATCGGCGCACTACTTTATCAGCAATCTGATACATCTGGCTACTTTCACCGGATGAACCTGAGATGATAAGTGGCGTTCGTGCTTCATCGATTAAGATTGAGTCAACCTCATCGACGATTGCATATGAAAGTTCGCGCTGTACATAATCGGCTAAACGGAACTTCATGTTATCGCGTAAATAGTCAAAGCCAAGTTCATTATTAGTTGCATATAAGACATCGCATGCATATTGTGCTTTGCGTTCTTGATCATTCATACTGTTTTGCAAACAACCGACCGTCATTCCTAAGGCAGTAAAAATTTGCCCCATCCACTGCGAGTCACGCATTGCCAAATAATCGTTTACGGTAACCAGCGTAGCACCCTTGCCTGATAACGCATTTAAATACAGAGGCAAAGTAGCAGTAAGTGTTTTACCTTCACCGGTTTTCATTTCAGCAATTTTTCCTTGATGCAAGACAATACCACCAATTAACTGCACATCATAATGACGTTGACCAAGTCTTCTTTTTGATGCTTCACGCACAACCGCAAATGCTTCGGGCAAAATATCATCAAGACTTTCACCTTGTGCCAAACGCTCTCTAAACTCAACGGTTTTGGCAGCAAGTGATTCATCACTTAATGCACTAATGCCGGGCTCAAGCGCATTAATCTTATCAACAATGGGCTGAATTTTGCGCAATTGGCGCGCATTGTTCGTACCCAGAATCATGGCTAATATACGTGCGATCATAGTGCAGTTCCTTAGTAATAAAATCTTAGTGGCTTGCTATCAAGCGATGGTTTTGAGTATACCAAAAAGGTTTATTTGTGGGAATATCTTACAGAATCCCCTGTTTCAGGGCAACTTGGGCTTAGTCCGGCTAGCACCGAAGATCGCCTCAAGCAATTTAGACCGAACTTCATTAAAAAACATTATATCTCCGGCATTTTTACCATTTCATTGAATTTTTTAGACTAAATAAACTAAAATACTATTAGAATATATTTAAAGAATTTAGCTTTTATTTAGGGTGTTTTAAAATGAACAAGTACTTTCATTTTATATTTCTATTTTTTATTAATACTCTACCTGCAATGGATTTGAACCACCTGTATGACATTAACCAAGAAAATTTACAACGTGATGTTGCGCAAGTAAAAAACATAAGAGAACTTATTAAAAGATCCCCTGATATTATTCGTCAACGCACACAAGGAGATTCTTTAGACCTTTCAGGATTGCAATTAACCAGTTTACAAGGACTTGATTTTATTGTTGGAATTGACAATATTACCGAACTGAATCTGAGTAACAACGCTTTAACAATCATTCTTAATGATATTTTTAGGATTATTCCACGGCTACAGGTTTTAAAACTGAATGGCAATCAGATTTCTCGTATTGAGCCGTTGGCTTTTAATAATTTAAAACAATTACAACAGCTTTATCTGGACCATAATAAACTTACCAATATAAGTGTTGAATTTGCCCAATTATTTTTTTTAACTAAATTGGATCTGTGCCATAACCAAATTGAAAAAATTGCACCACTTGCATTCAGAGATCTTTGGCGCTTACAGATATTAGACTTAAGCCATAATAATTTATTAGGGTTACCAGACGACCTTTTTGTACCCTTGCAAGATAACGAAATTTATAAAAGTTATTATCCCGGCATGAATTTAAACTTTCTTGATCTGAGCAACAATAGCATTGCTCATCTTTCATTATCATTTTTTACCAAGTTAAAAAAACTGGAGCATCTTAACATAAGAAATAATACTTTCAAACCTTCTGCTGGTTATAAAAAAGCGATTCTTAAAAACTTAGCACAAGGAGCACTAATCGATGTATAAAAAACTTATATTATTAAATTTCTGGATACTCACTCTCCATGGCTTGTCCATTAAGGATTACTTATTCACACAACCTGCCACCATCAGTAAACGGATGTTAGAACACTCACTTGATCTTTCAGGAATGGGCCTTACCAGCCTTGAGGGCTTGGATTATCTTTCTCAATTTTCTTCAATCTACTATCTCGATTTAAAAAATAATAATTTAGAAATAATTCCATCTAACGCATTTTACTTTCTTCCAAAGTTAGAAAGGATCGATCTTTCTCATAATAAAATTCATACGATCCATCCATTAGCGTTCAACAATCTTAATGATTTAATGAAATTAAATATCTCACATAATAATATAACTACTATTGGAGTATGGCTTGGACACCTCTATCAACTCACCAATTTTGATGCGAGCCATAACAAAATATCTTCTATTGCTCCAAATGCATTTCGTGATCAGATATTCTTAAAAATTCTTTTACTTGATGCTAACAAATTACAAACAATAAACCCTAAAGCTTTTGAAAACTTAAAAGAACTTTCCCGAATAGATCTATCGGAAAATCCTCTTGAACAATTTAATGAACAAGAAGAGCAAGCATTAGAAGATGTACTGCCAAATCATACCGTTATTATTTTGTAATTATTTAAGGGCGATAATGGTCATTTGTCGACCCGATTGTTCAGCTTGACGGCGATAAGAAAAAAATCGATAATCACAAATCGTACAGAAATTATAATCGGTATTAATCTGATTTTTAAGGCCGGCATGCTTTAATTGCAGTGCACTTAATCCCGGCAAATCAAAAACAATTGCACCATTCTGATTACGCTTTATAACCTGCAAACTAAAGTCTTTAATATTTTTTACAAATTGCTCATCGACAATATAGCAACAGTTCTTGGCACTCGGACCAAAATAAATCTCGAGATCATTCATTGATGTTTTGAAATTCTTTTCAAGCGCATTGATTGTCTGCGTCGCAATTCCGGCAACCGTCCCGCGCCAGCCTGCATGAGCTACTGCTGCAACATGATTTTTGGTATCATAAAAAATAATCGGTAGGCAATCGGCAGTCATAACTCCAATACCGATACTTTTTTTATCAGTTATTAAATAATCACCCTCTTGATCAAAAGCCGGAATTAATTGATCAATGACCATTCCGTCGATGCTGTGGGTTTGATTTAAGAAAGCGATATCTTGGAGATTCAGCTCTTTAAATATAGAAGTGAATGTATGGTGTTCTTTTAATGGAATATTTTGTGGAACACAATCAATTTGCTTGCTGATATTATCTTTTGAATTACCAAAATAAATGGTATAAAAATTATTTTTTATAATCATGTGATTATAGTAACATTTTTTATTTTTAAATTCATTGTTCTACTATGATCGCCCACGTTTTTCTCCAAAGTAATACAAAAGGCCGTGATTTTTATGTCACGGCCTTTTGTATTATATTAATTTCTGTATTAATTATATACATGTACTTCTTGTACGGGTCGCGGATTTATCGCATCAACAATCGTTGCTGCCGTTAAGATCACATTTCGATCTTGCTCTATGCGATTCTGCTGCGCGTGTAATTGATTTTGTTTTTGCAATTCCCATACCTGCTGTTGCATCGCTGCTGCTTGTACTTGCGCTGCATGTGCTGCTGCTTGAGCTGCTGCTGCTTTTGCTTGTTCAGCTTCTATGCGTTGCTTTTCTAATTGCGCGCGCTCATAGTCACGTAATTCTTGGCGATATGCATCTTCAATAATCAACATATTATAAATCGTTTGTAATCGCGCAGACAATTGACGCGCCGCTGCCATACGTTCTGGATAATGGCATGAAAGTGCATTAATATGCTGATCCAGATCAGAAAATTCATGCGATATTTTTTGGATATAGTTCATGTATGGATACGTCATTTTACTCGTTGCCTGTCTCATAACGGCTATGCGCAGTGCTTCACGAAGCGCACCAGGATTAGCCTCATACTGTTTTAAAGAATACAGATCATTTTCATAGATCTTCATTACCTGATATTCTTTGTTAAGTAATGCATAATAACTGCGATGTTGGTGCAAATATTCATACACGAATTCAATGCGCGCAATGGTATCTTGCAACGCAAATTGTACCACTTCTAATTGGGACACCATCCCGGTAATATCTTTTTTCTTGCGCAGCTTATGTACCCGTTCAACAACCATTGAGTGGGCAGATCTAGCACTCGTAAGCGAATAATGCAAATCACTTAAAATTGTATATTCAAGAGAGGTTCTAAACGCATGCGCAAGGGCAAATTGATACAAAAGTCCTTCATCGAGCGCGTGCATTATCTCTCTTTTTTGAGTTGATGATAACGATGATAAGCCGCCCCATTTACGTTCAAAGAATTCAACGTACACATTAGTCGCTCTTTCAGCATTATTATGAACATTTTGTGCTTCTTGCAACACTTGCACATCTGTTTTACTAAAAAGCCAATCGCATAATTTATAAAAACCATATCCGATTGCAGCAATACATCCAACTGCAACTACTGCTTTGCCTAAATCTTCAGCTTGTGAATTATAGCGATAAACAGGAAGGCGCGTATGGACATGCCGCATTGGATTGATATTTGAACTTAATAAAACCATTACTAAAAAACTCATTTTAATGGACATGCGTAACTGCATTTAAACCTCGTTTAGTAAAGAATATATCCTACTATCAGCTTACTTAAATCCTTCACATAAGTAAAAAAACCATAGTAGAGTAATAAAAAAAGGAATAGCCATGTCGCATTTTACTAAAAAATTATTTCTATTGGGACTTTTATCATTATATTTGCATGCCGGCATCCGGGAATATAAACCGCAAGATTTTGCTGCCGTATGTCAAATTATGAAAAATCATTGGCATAAATTATCAACAATGCCTGAATACAATCAAGCATTGATGGATGGAATGTTAATACATCGGGTGCCTTTTGATATGGCACATAAAGATAAAAAATTACATATAATTATTTTTGAAGATGAGGGCACAGTTGTTGGATTTGCAACCTATTATTATCAAAATCCCGTTACCGGCCACGTTGAACTTTTAGCTGTCGCACCGTCTCATCAATCAAAAGGCTTAGGCAAAAAAATAATGGCCTACATTCAAAACGAATTAAAACAGAATAAAGCCCAATTTGTTCAATTATATGTGTACCCAAATAATCACAAAGCAATCGATTTTTACCAGCATCTGGGATTTGGGGTCAAAATGCGCGCCTTACAATATTGGCTTCTGAGCAAAATGCTAACATAATCCAAGTGTAAGTCTTTTTATTTAAGTTGGGCCAAAATTCCTCTTCTAAGCGCATCATTCAAAGAATTCGCAAAAGAAGGGAATAGAGATATTTGCCGCTTACCTTTTGAATTCTCAGCCTGAACCATAATATTATTTATATTTTGAGTAGTTAAAGCCTTAATTAGATCAGTTAATTTAACCCAATAAAGAGAATTTTTCTCAAACCAATTATACGGCACTTTTATGTTTCCATGAGCAAATTTTTTGTAGCGCGCTTCGAATCGATCGGGAATATTGGGTTGATAAGGAATTTTTACAAAATAGGTCAT
>CAZPZX010000021.1:0-18356 GCA_964591235.1 uncultured Pseudomonadota bacterium | reverse complement strand
TTGAGCCACGCAGCAGCCTTGTTTTGAAAACTTTAACGAAGTCAGTTTCTAAATTACTTAAAGGATAAGGAAGCTTGCATATTGCATCAAAATAACGTGAATTAAGAGATTTCAAGTTAATTGAAACAGGTACTTTCGTCTCTTTCATTGTTAAGATAAACGACTTAGTTGCAAACCCGGTCATGCTACGAATCATAAAGTCCCTTTATGCAAGGTTGGTATAGACATTCTGTACATCATCCAAATCTTGAAGGCTTTCTAAGAAATCATATGCTTTTTGTGCTTGATCAGCAGGTAGATTCATACCGTTTTTAGCAACCCATTCAACTTCAGCTTTTTCAACGTTGAGATTGAGCTGTTTCAATATTTGTTTAATAGGCTCAACTGATTTTGGGTCAGAATAGATGGTAAAGGTAGTGCCATCCATTTTAAAATCTTTAAGATCGAATTCAATAAGTTTTTCTAATAATTCATCTTCACTAATTGTGCCGTTACCTTCAATAACCCCGGTTTTTTCAAACATCCAGGCAACTGAACCGCTTTCGCCTAAGTTTCCACCTTTACCGGTAAAAATATGACGAAGTTCTCCTACGATTCGATTTTTGTTGTCACTTAAGGTATCAACGATTACGGCAATCCCATAAGGCCCGTAGCCTTCATACGTCATTGGTTCATAGCTGACACCGGGAATTTCACCGGTGCCTCGTTTTATAGCGCGAGTAATGTTATCAAGAGGCATATTAATATCGCGGGCTTTTTCAATAAGCAGACGAAGGCGCGGATTACCAGTCGGATCGCCGCCGCCTGTTTTGGCAGCTACGGTAATCTCTTTGATCATTTTGGTAAACGCTTGTCCGCGTTTTGAATCTTCTTTCTCTTTTTTGCGCTTAATCGTCGCCCAGTGGGAATGGCCTGACATAAGAAAACTTCCTTTGTAAAAAATCGTATGTATTGTTTAGAATATCTTTTTGGGAAAAAGATGTCGATATGAACCTTGTATGCCCATTCAAGTAAAGCTAGAAAAAATTTGATTTTTCCTTTACCTTACTGATCATATTTAAAGGATATTTATGAAAATAATACGTTTTTTTATAGTATTAACATTTTTTATCAACAGTCTTTTATCAATGGAAAATTCTGTTGATAAAGGCTATCAACTTGCTGCTGGATTTTATATGCGTCAGGGTAGCAGACCCTATATGGAAGATACTGTCACAATGCTTCCACAAGAAGAATATGGGGCTTTCTTTGGGGTTTTTGATGGCCATGGGGGTGCAAAAACGTCTGCTTATGCAGGGAGCCATTTGCATGCCATTTTGCATGAAGCTCTCAGGAAAGATCCTAGTGCTACTATTGAACAGCAATTTAATAAAAGTTTTGAATTATTAGATAAAAAATTAGCAGAAAAAGAGATATATGATGATGGTTCTACTGCTTTAGTAGGACTAGTGCAAAATGATAGATTACATATTGCATGGGCCGGAGACAGCCGGGCAATTCTTATTCGTGATGGCAAAATTGTAATGACTACTGTTGATCATAAACCAGAAAATGAAACAAAACGTATTGCTGATGCGGGAGGACGCGTGCGAGCTAGGCGTATTCTACCTGGGGGTTTTGCAATATCGCGCGCTCTAGGCAATCTTGCTTCCGTAGCAAAGAAAAAAAATATAATGATTGTAACTCCGGATGTTAATGCCCTTACGATTAAGCCAAACGACATATTATTAATGGCAACTGATGGTTTTTTTGATGATATAGCAAATGAGATTGCGCGTGAAAAAGTTATGAACTATTTAGCAAAAGATACTACAGAATTAGAACGATTGTGCGTTCAAGATTTTTCATTTACCCAAGAAACTGTTTCATTAGGCGGTGACCAACGATTAAGATTGATAGCGCAGTTGCTCTGTAATGATGCTGTAAAAGCGTATCCAGGCAGTCAAGGAATTAGTAACAATAGTTGTGATAATATTTCAGTGTTGTTGGTTGCCGTCAAAGATACAATAAAAACTAAAGCAGCGTTTGTTGCCCCAGAAAACGTGCCTTAAGAAGTGGCAATTTTTTAACCGGAATTTGACGGCCACGAGCCGTTTTTTCTAAATAGCCCTTTCGTAACAGGAAGGGCTCATATACCATCTCAATAGTTTCAGTATCTTCACCGATCAATGCGGCAAGTGTTTCTAGCCCGACAGGCCCGCCATTAAAATTTTCAATAATTTTTTGAAGCAAAAGAATATCTATTTTGGTTAATCCCTCTGGCTCAATGCCTAGAAAATCAAGTGCTTTAATGACCAAGTCATGGCTTAAATCTGAATGATTATTTACTTGCGCATAATCGCGAATCCGCCGTAAGATCTTTTTGGCAATACGCGGAGTTCCGCGTGAGCATCCGCCAATAAGGAGTGCAGATTCTTCCGGTAGTGATATTTTCAAAAAGGAAGCTGACTGTAAAATAATCTTTTGTAAATCAACATCAGAATAAAAATCGATCCGCTCAATGATTCCAAATCTGCTTCGTAGAGGAGCCGAGATCATGCCACTTTTTGTTGTTGCACCAACTAGTGTAAAAGGATTGATAGGCAAATTAATCGATTTAGCACCTGCACCTTGGCCAATAATAACATCAACGCGAAAATGCTCCATAGCATTATATAAAACTTCTTCAACATTAGCAGGCATGCGATGTATTTCATCAATAAACAGGATGTCGCGGGGCTCTAAACTTGAAAGAATAGCAACTAAATCACCCGTTCGCTCCATCATAGGACCACTGCATATTTTTATGCCAACTCCCATAACATGTGCCATAATTTGAGATAACGTTGTTTTACCAACGCCGGGTGGGCCAAATAGCAGAAGATGGTCAAGTGGTTCTTGCCGCATTTTAGCAGCTTGAGTGAACACGCTGAGTTTATGTTTGAGTTCATCTTGACCTAAATAATCATCAAATGTTTGGGGGCAAAAATCGTTAGATCGTTCTTGCGGAGATTCTTGTAACGCGATAATACTTACGTCGAGTAATTCTTTATGTTCCATTATTCGCCCCAATAAAATCTTCGTATTGCTATTGCATTAAACCAACCTAAACTTGCAAAATTAACCCATAAATTGCTCAAGCCATAGCTAATAAAGGGAAGTGGTATGCCTACGATGGGCATTAAGCCGGTGACCATGCCTATGTTAATCAGTGTGGAAATAATAATAGGTAAAACAAGTCCCAGCGCAAGTAATTGTACAAATGGTGATTTAATAGAAGCGATGATCCAAAAGAATTGAAAAAACAAAATGGTAAACATAAACAAAATAAATAATGCGCCTAACAATCCTGCTTCTTCTGCAATAACTGAGAATATGAAATCGGTTCTACTCTCGGGTAGAAATTGTAACTTATTTTGAGTACCTTTTAATAAACCTTTTCCCATAATTCCCCCTGATCCAATAGCAATCTGAGATTGTTCGATTTGATATCGTTCTTTTTTGCTATCTCCGTACCCGAGAAAAACCAGTACGCGTTGCTTTTGATAATCATGCAATAAATGCCAGGTAATAGGAGCAGTTGTTAAAACAAATAATAATCCATATAAAAAGAATTTTTTATTCATTCCAGCAAACCAAATAATAATTAAACCGGAAAAAAGAAGAACTAATGCGGTTCCTAAATCAGGTTGCTTACGAATTAAGATAAAGCTGAATGCAAGAATTCCTAAAACGGGCAAAAATTGTTTGAAGGAAAATGAAAGTGAATCTTTTTCAGTATAAAAATAATAGGTAGCATAGGCGGGAAAGAGCAATTTGGTTAATTCAGATGGCTGTATTCTAAAAAATCCTAAATCTACCCAGCGTTGTGCCCCCATTCCGATTGATCCTTTAAGAATAGTAAAAACTAAAAGACCCATCACGGCAAAATAAGCAAAGTAACCCCATCGCATGAGTGCACGAAAATCGGTCGCTGAGCATAGTAGATAAATTAATAATCCAGAAATAATTCCAAAACTTTGTTTTTTAAAAAAGAGTGAGATCGGTTGTTCAGGTCTATAAGTGGCACTAAAGACAAAGAATAAACCGATTCCACTTAAAATAATTATTAAGAAAAAGCTTATCCAATCAAAGTAGCGAAAATATCGACGATCAATCAAAAACATAGTTGCTATTTATTTTCAGTAATTTTAGGTATATCTTGCCAACGGTCTTCTGGTGCAATAATACCTTCTTCATTAAACATAATAAAGATAGGCATGCGTTTTTCTTGTTCTAACATTTGTAATGTTGTTTGGTAAAATATTTGCGAGATTGTTTTGCTGATATTCATAATATCAAACGTCATACGCTTTATACGAATAGCATTATTAATCATATCTGAAAGAAGCGTAATTGCATTTTCTGCGCTGTAAATAGCGGTTTGAAGATTTACTACATGTTCAAGTTTTTTATCGGTTACATGTGGATTTCGATGTTGAGCAACTGCATCTAATAATTTGCCTATTTCAGTGAGTGTAGGTGCATGTTTATTAAAGGCCGTTTGGCATTCGTTAATAATCGTTTCGATTGCATGAGTATCTTGCAAGGTGAATTGTGAAATAATTGCTTGACCGTATTCATTAAATTCATTCATGATACGATCTAATTTTGAAAACTCAGATTTTTGAAGTTCTTGTAATGCATGTTTTAAAATGCGATCAGCAGTTTTACGGGCGGGTAAATAGTCTTCTTTTAGTTTTCGCAACGCCACTGCAGATGCAAGTGCAACATTTTTCGCGTCATCTTCACTGACCAAAACTAGGTTATTGATCATACCTGCATGGACATATGCAAAGAGAATTGCATTACCTACTTTGATCTGTTCATCAAGAAGTTTTGCATTGAAATGCAAAATATTTATTAATAGGGTTATTTCATCATGATTTAGCTCAGGAACATATTTTGAAGCCCAAAATTGAGCATGTTGTGCAATGTCTTGATTTGAAATTCTTTGTGGCTGTTCAGTGGCGCAGGTAGTAGTAAATATATAAACACTCAAAAGAGCAATAATACGATAGTTCATACACGATACCTTTTTTTGAAATTATTTTTCATAATCATGACATGAAACAAGAAGGGTGTACAGTAACGCTTATTGTTAAAATATTATTGAATAACTAAAATGAGTTTATATTTTAAATTGCAGTATTGTTGTGATGCGGAATGGGTAATTTATAGAGCTCTAAATAATAGATTATTGCATTATAATGAGCTTCATAATATTCCATGCGTGCCGTTTCAATGGCATCCCATATTTTTTGATTAACCATCGTGATAGTTTCGAATGTTTGCCAGGTTTTTTTACTCGCATTATTTTGTAATTTTTCTGCTTCTATAAAAGATTGGGTTGCATAGCTGGTAGGTATTAGCGACATAAGGCTATCAAGGTATTCAAAACGAGTTATATCAAACATGTCATCATCAAATTCGTCAAATTCATCATCGGTTCGAATTTGTCCACACGCGATTTCAAAAACGTCTCCTAATCTTTTTTTAAGGTCTAAAAATTCTTTCATAATGATTTGCCGTGCACGATCTCGCAAAATAGTTACTGCATTTTTGTGTGCATTACTGTATGGGCCCTTAACGGCATATTCAGCAGCGGTATCATATATTTGACGATAGCGTTGATGATCGATCTGCGCTTGCTGAAATCGTTCAAAAATTTTTGCTTGCATTTGGTAATCAATGATATGTGGTGCTTTGAGTGATGGATTCATACGTGTTTGTGCAATATTTTGCCAACCTTTCCAGACGGTATCCATCATTGCAGTAGCAGCTTTTTGTGCTTCGATGGTGGCTCGAGATCGCCAATAAGCGGAATACACATAATTAAAAATAATATTTTGCTCTTCTTGACTTATGGTGCTGGTTGGGCAAAAGAAAGCATTATAAGCCCACTCGTGAGCTTCTTGAGAATATTTATTTAGAGTATGTGAAAAAAGATAAGGAGTAAAACTTATGATAAGAACTAACCAAATAGTGCTTTTTACCATTTTACTTCCTTTTAAAAAGTGGTCGGGGCAGCCAGACTCGAACTGACAACCCCTCGCTCCCAAAGCGAGTGCGCTACCAATTGCGCTATGCCCCGATACATGTTTTTCGAAAAATGAGAAAGAACGTATGTAATGTATAGTTTTTTTTAATTTGTTGCAAGCAAATTTAATTATTTTTACTTTATATGACTCTTTTTTATCGAGTTACTAATGTGCTAATATAAGCAAAAGGAGTAACAAGTGCCCAGATTAGAAAAAAAATAGCCATAGGTTTGGGAAACGGTTTTCTATTCCAGTACGCAGGCAACGCAACGAACACTAACCAAAGTGATTTATAAAGTGCCTGAAAAACAAAGATTATAGCCATTTCTGATGGATACCATAAGCCTATCAAAGAAATTATCAAGATACTTGCCCACATGCAACCTACTAATTGAACAGTTTCTGAATATTCGTAGCTATTGCTAAATACAGTTCTAATTGCAGAACGTGGAAAGAAGATGGCTGAAATGGAGATCCAAGAAATAATTATAATATTTGCGATATATATTATTAATGAGAAATTCATTACATTCCTTTTGATACAAGCTCCGACCAGCAATGGTTTTAATTCAGATCTTTTTGTTTTTTAAGGAATTTAATTGTTTGTATCTTTTTGATCATCTTCATTAATGGTGTAACTATAAACAGTGCGTTTGCAATATGATTTCCATGAAGGCCCAAAAAGCATATTCAAGCCAACATAAATGAGAAATAATGCTAATAATGGCTTGATGACGGGAATATCTAATCCGGTGAGTACTTTAATGATAATTGATAATCCCCATAGGACTAAAATGGTACCAGTAACAACTTCCGGACAGAATTCGAATCTCATGCTCAAACCTTAAAAAAATGGGGTGAAAGATGGGGATCGAACCCATGACCCTCGGAACCACAACCCGATGCTCTACCAACTGAGCTACTTTCACCATAAATCAAAGAAGATGAGATAATTATACGTAATTTAAGGTAAAATGCAAAATTTTTATCCTATTATTACTCTATTAATATTGTTCTTTAACTTTTTTTTTTTGAACAGTGCCTGGCTTATGTTGAGGCGGCGCATAAATGGTAATTAATTTTAATTCTTCATTGCCGGTGTTTTTGAAGTTGTGTTGGGTGCCGGCAGGCACAAATACTAAGTGGTTAGGGGCTATTTCAGAAGTTTTACCATTAATTATTGCAACACCACGACCTTGAAGGAAAAAAAGTATTTGGTCTGTTGATTGGTGCGTTTCTTGGCCTATATCTCCCCCTATTGGGATACTCATAACTACAACTTGGCTATGTTTGCCTGTTATAACTTCTTTTCTAAAGTTATTATTTTTTTTGGCTATCTCCACTATATCTTGATGAAACATGGCTTGTTTTTCTCCTATAGAGCTAACAGAGATATTTATAAAAAATATGCTCATGACGGTGACGAGGGTTTTACGTTTCATATATTGTCCCTTTATCAGAATATGTATACCCAGAATGTATGTAATTTCATTGCGAAAATGCAACAAAGGGCGCACGCAAGATTACACAAGTCCATAGCTCACATAATCAGAGATGACAAATTCTATGATTAGGCCACACTTATAGAATAATTATCTTAATTTAAAGATCTATGTAAGGAACGATTATGAAACAATTAGATGGTTTAAAGATAGCAATTTTAGTGACTGATGGATTTGAATTATCTGAGATGGTTAAGCCCCGCCAAGCGCTTATGGATGCTGGCGCTCAAACATTTATTATTTCACCTAAAAAATTAAAAGTAAGAGGGTGGAGTAATGGTAACTGGGCTCCCGAGTTTAATGTTGATAGGCATTTATTTGCAACCAATGCAGATGAATATGATGCATTATTATTACCGGGTGGTGTAATGAATCCTGATAATTTACGATCTATTCCACAAGTCATCGAATTTGTAAAAAGAATTGCTGAAACGGGTAAGCCTATTGCAGCAATTTGCCATGGTCCTTGGACCCTCATTAATACTGAACTGGTAAAAGGGCGGACGGTCACTTCATGGCCGTCAATTAAATTAGATTTGGTTAATGCGGGTGCTAACTGGGTTGATAAAGATGTAGTGGTTGATGGCAAATTAGTTACCAGCAGAAAACCGGATGACATTCCTGCTTTTAATAAAGAAATGATTAAATTATTTGCTGAGTAAAAATACGAGCGGGCATAAAAACCCGCTCTTTAATTTATTCAACCTGCTTCCGTCTCATCTACGCGTCCGGTACTCATCATAGGTCCAGGAACGATATCGACTTTTGCAACGTTACTGGTTAATCCATCTTTATCAGTTACATTATACAGAAATGATGCTGGTAAGCTTATTGGAGTAAACACAAAACTTCCATCTTCAGGATTTAACATAGTTGTACCGCCTGTTTGTGAAACTAAATTGAAGAAAAAAGGTGAGTTGCCGCTAACATAAGGGCTCAGCGAAGAACTAACCTGAGATAATATTGCATTTGAGGATCCAAAAACGGTCATATTTTGTGCTGTTGGGGTTGCTTTAATAGAAGTAAAAACAACTATTAAAGGCATCATAAATAATAGTTTCTTCATTATAATCTCCTTTACTCTAGAATAGCCTATTTTTACCCTTAAAAACAATGATTTTACGGCTCCTTAGGCCTGATAAGGTTTAACATGCCCTAAACATACAAGGGAGGGGGGGGGAGGTTTACATTTTTTGCTTTTATTGTATTATAATTTATTAATACTTTCAGCTAAAAAACACTGCATACAGTGTCTAAAATTGGAGGATCTATGGCAGATCAAAAAAACGACTGGATCAAGGTTTATGGTGCTCGAGAACACAACCTTAAAAATGTCGATGTGTCTATCCCTAAGGGGAAATTAACCGTTATTACCGGCCCATCTGGATCAGGCAAAAGCTCCTTGGCCCTGGATATCCTTTTTACTGAGGGTAAACGCCGTTACATGGAGTCTTTGTCCTCATATGCCCGCCAGTTCCTGGGAATCGCAAAAAAGCCTGATTTTGACCGTATTGATGGTCTATGCCCGTCAATAGCTATTGAGCAAAAGACGGTGGGGGCTAATCCTCGTTCAACAGTAGGGACTATTACTGAAATTTATGACTATTTAAGGGTCTTATATGCCCGTATTGGAAGAGTTCATTGCCCTGATTGCCATATGCCTATTAGTGCCGAATCTCCTGAAAAAATAGCGGATATGATTTTGGCAACCTTTAAAGGGGATACGATTGCTATTGCTGCGCCAGTAGCTGTTCAGAAGAAAGGGGAATTTGTTAATGAATTGTTGGGCTTTTTCAAAAAAGGCTTCTATCGCTTTTCAATCGATGGCAAAACCTATCGTTTCAAATCTGAAGATGAGATTAAAAATTTAAAATTAGGTAAAACCTACAAGCATTCTATAGATCTATTAATTGATGCGCTGGAAGTAAAGCCGCAAGAACGCGCTCGCCTTAATGAAGCAATAGAAACTGCCGGAAAATTAGCAGCTGGTACGTGTAAAGTTATTGTGGGCGATCGCGAGTATTTATATTCATCAAATCGCATGTGCACCAGCTGTGCTGTTTCGATTCCAGAACTTGAACCGCGTTTCTTTTCATTTAACTCTCCTATTGGAGCGTGTGACGGCTGCAACGGATTAGGTATTGTTCATGAATGGCCGTGGAACCCTGGTGACGCTGATGCGTGGAAATCAAATTATCCCGATTTCTTTGGTGATAAATATGCAACGCAAAAAACATGCAACAAGTGTTTTGGTAAACGTCTTAATAAATTGGCGCTGGCCGTTACGATTGGCGAATGTGATATCTTTGACTTAGGTAATAAATCAGTTAAAGATGCGATAGAGTTCTTTAAAAAAATTAAACTCGCTGAAAAGGAGCATGAAATCGCTCAAGGGTTAATTAAAGAGATTGTTGCCCGTCTTCAGTTCTTAAGTGATGTGGGTCTTTCTTATCTTTCATTAAACCGTTCAGCGCGAACACTTTCGGGAGGCGAGGGTCAGCGTATTCGCTTGGCAACTCAAATAGGTTCAGCGCTTTCGGGCGTTTTATATATCCTTGATGAACCAAGTATTGGATTGCATCAGCGCGATAACGATCGACTCATTACGACACTTAAGAAATTGCGCGATCAAGGTAATACGGTCGTAGTGGTTGAGCATGATATAGACACCATGCAGCAATCGGACTACGTTATTGATATGGGTCCAGCAGCGGGTATTCTTGGTGGTACAGTGACTGCATTTGGTACTCCTGACCAAGTTGCTAAAAATCAAAAATCATTAACGGGTGCTTATTTAGCAGGGCGCAAAACAATTGCACGTACTGCCCCGATTCGTAAACCAACCGGTTCTATTACTCTGGCTCATGCGACTAAAAATAATCTTAAAGATTTGACGGTTAAATTTCCCTTAGGTGTACTGTGTGGAATTTCCGGCGTTTCAGGATCAGGTAAAAGTACTTTAATTATGCAAGAATTAGTTCCTGCAATAGAACGTTCATTGCAAGGTAAAAATAAAACGGGAATCTTTGGATTGTTTACCGATGATAAAGATTCTGATTTAGTGGGTGCTGAGCAGATTGAACATTTAATTGTGATCGATCAGACACCGATTGGCCGTACTCCGCGTTCAAATCCAGCAACCTATTTAGGTGTCTTTGATGACATTCGTAAATTATTTGCCGGATTACCTGAAAGTAATGCGCGTGGATATAAAGTGGGTAGATTTAGCTTTAATATGCCTGAGGGGCGTTGCTTTGAATGTAATGGTGATGGAGTAATTAAAGTAAATATGCAGTTTTTACCCGAAGTTACCATGACCTGCAAATCATGTAATGGCAGACGCTATAATAGTCAAACCTTAGAAATTGTATATAAAGGTAAAAATATTGCCGATGTTTTAGAGATGACTGCGTATGAAGCGGCGCAATTCTTTGCAGCACATGCTACGATTGCCAAACGCCTTAACTTATTATGTGAAGTAGGCTTGGATTATCTTAAATTAGGTCAACCTGCGGTTACTTTATCAGGTGGTGAAGCGCAACGAATTAAACTCGTAGATGAGTTAGCAAAACGTGGTAGTAGTACGCTCTATATTCTTGATGAGCCGACCACCGGTTTGCATAATCATGATATTGATCGCCTATTAGGAGTACTTAATAGACTCGTTGATAAAGGTAACTCTATGATTGTGATTGAGCATAACTTAGATGTTTTAAAAACCGTTGATCACTTGATTGATATGGGTCCAGAGGGTGGCGATGCCGGTGGTACTGTTGTTGCGCAAGGTACGCCAAAAGAAGTAGCGCGTGTGGCAGCAAGTCATACCGGTAAATATTTAAAGCAAGTCATCGCCGGCTGACCATTAAACTAATTTAGCTACAATAGATGATAAGCATTTAATTTTAGGAATTATGATGAATAAACAGATTATAAGAGTTCTTTTATTGGCATCATTGGTTAGCAGTACTACCATTCCTGCTACCAAAAGTAACAGCTCTTGGTCTTCGAAATTTACTTCTTTCGTTGCGTTTCCCGAAGAGGTCTATCTTGATACCCCTCTATCTCCGGATGAAATGGGGTTAATTCAATTAGATGAACATCGTATTCATGAGCTGCGTGAAAGAATAAAATATAATTTTATGCGTCGCAACCAATTATCATATGGTTCCTCAGCGCTTGCAGCAGGTGTTTTTGCTATAGGACTGTATCAATTTGGAGTATTTAATCTCCTTATGCCGGCACCAAAAATTGAACCTGCAAATCCTGAAAATATTGCATCGCGCTTAAAGTTTTTAGAAGAAACGGTAAAAAGGCTTGTTGAAAAAGAAAATATTCAGCAACGAGTATCTCGTTTTGATTGGTTACTAAACAGTGCAAAAAGTTTGACTTCCTTTTTTACCTTAGCCGTTGCCTCTACTAAAATGATGCAGATCAAAAACTATATTGAAGCTAAACCGACCATTGCATATTTCTTAAGTAGATATAATCTGCTGGAGCGAGTGGAAGTGTTGCGTAAAACAGTGGCATCTGCAGTACAGCCTTTGGATGATGAAATTCATAGTCTTGATTATCATCGCCGTGCAATTTTGCCCATGTTGCAATCAATCGCTATTCATTTAGAGAAATTCGTTGCATATACTGACTACTATTTTGAATCGCAAGATAAAGAGTTAGTGCAAAAACAGAAAATGGAAGATCAATCACGTCGCTTATATAACCTGAGTAATTCATTTTTAAGAAAAATGCATGAGAAATTGTCTATGACAAGGTTGCCAGCCGATATTCTTGCAACGGTAGAAGAATTCAAAAGCGATCTTGCCTTAAGTATCAAGCGATGCACATTCTTTGAAAAAGAATTTGTAGAACAAGATTAATCAATTAGATATAAAAATATGATTGATGAAATTAAAACTTTTGAACGTGCTCTTAAGCATAGTGATAAACAGAAAATCCGAGATATTCTTTCAAAAAATCCTAAGGGTTATAATGCTTCACTGTTAAAAGAAACAGATGCTTTATCAACTATGTGTGGCAAGGGAGATCTTGAAGGTGTGCGCTTATTAATAGAATATGGCGCAAAAGTAACCCGTAATGAGGGTGTAGAATACGGTCCTTTCCATATGGCCTGTGGTAAAGGGAATATCGAAATAGTAAAACTTCTTATTGATCATGGCGCCAATATTAATGAAATAGATGTTGATTTTTATGGTTGTGAAAATGGAGGCAAAACTCCTTTGCATTATGCATCTAACAAAGAATGTATACAATTGTTGCTCAATCATGGTGCGAAAATCAATGCAAAAGATGACGAGAATAAAACACTACTTCATTATGCGTATGATGGTGATCGGATGCGGCTCAATGAAGAATGTGTACGTTTACTAATAAGCAACGGTGCCAATATAAATGCGCAGGATAGTTACGGCAAAACCCCCCTCCATTATTTTTATAATAAGCCCGAATTCGTAATGGTAATGCTTGAGCTTGGAGCAAACCTTCATATAAAAGATAGAAGTGGATGTACAGCTCTAGACGAAGCAATAAAGGCGCTTGAATATAGCAAATGGGATAAAAATCGTAATCTGTTTTGCGTAGAGCTCTTGCGTGAGCATACGCAAAAACAAAATAATGTTTAAAGGATTTTCATGTCTAATCAAAAAATATTTTTATATGTATTGTTTATATTTTCAACATTACTAAGTTCATCATTGCAGCCTATTCTTCCCGGTGGTTGCATTCGTAATGATTTATCGTTTATAGAAATTACTGATTTTGATATAGAAACAGATTTTGAACAAGCAAAACTGCTTCTGAAAGATAATTGGAAAGAGTTAGTTGAGGATAGTGAGACGTTCAACGAATCATTGTGGAATATCTATGCAGATTATTTTTTCAAAGATAAAAAATCAGCCAATTATCGGCCGTATTCATTAATACTTAAAACCATTAAAAATACTGGTGGGTTAGTCGGTTTTATTGGCTATGTTTTGTGCGATTCAACAAATAATGATAGAGATTATGTAGGCCCCTATATGATAAATCCAGCATTAGATAGGGGCCATATTGAAATATTGGTGATAGATTCTGATTATAGAAAAAAAGGTCTGGCAAAGAAATTACTTGAGTATGCCATACAAGATCTTGCTCATAAAGGTGCCAAAAAAATTAATGTGGGTGTTAGAGAGGATAATCAATTTGCGCTCAATTTGTATTATAGTTTTGATTTTGTTCAATATCGAATGTTTGATGAGCAAAGCACTATTTTAGTAAAACTAATAAACTAAAAACTATAATGAGGAACTCAAAAAAAGATTGCTGGATACCAGAATAAAATTCTTGTTGAATCATCACCGGTAGATTCTATTTGGGGAATTGAACTTCATGAAACTGATCCTGCCGCGCAAGATCCCCGTAAATGGAAAGGATTAAATTTACTCGGTTTTATTTTGATGAGAGTTAGGCATAGTCTTTAGTTGATCTAAACCTATTGTTTTGAATACAAATAATTCAATCCGCGCATTGATAATTTTCGTATCTGTTTCACCAATATAATATAATTTTGCGTGATTAATGAGCTCAATATATTCAGATGCTAATTGAATAATTTTCTCGGTGATATCTTTAGAATTATGATTTTCACTAAAAATATCAGCAATCTGCTGCTTAAACTGCTCTTGCTTTACATAATCATCAAGATTGAGAGGAATTTTAGTAAGCGTAAAATCTTGTCCGATAACCGGATGTAAAGAATTTGCAACAATGCCAATAGTTTTTTTAATATCGTCATAAAGCTGTTGTGCATTCAGAGTATAGTTATTGTTCATCTTAGGTTGTCTCATTTTTAAAAGTAATTAATTCTAAAATATGTATATAGTAAAAAATATAAATTTTCAGTGCTTTTGTTATAACTGAGATAATTGTTGTGACTCATTAATTATTGAATACTAATTTTTGAAAAATATATATTAAATGAGTATGCTCTTCCGCAGATAAATTTGAAAAAAAATTGGCATCAGTTTGTTCCACAAGCGGCAATGCTTTTGCTAACAAGTTAGAACCAGTCTCGGTTAAATGCGGATTTTTGCTTCTTTCATCTAAAAGATGTGTTCTTTTTATTAATTTCTTAGCTTCCAATCCGCGCAAAATTTGAGAAGTTGTATTGGGATCAAGCGAGGCGCTTTTGCCTATTTGAGCCTGACTCACTTTGCCTCCTTTTCGAGTAAGCCAACCTAAAGAGGCCAAAATTACAAATTGAGGATGAGTAAGTCCAAGAGGCCTGAGGACATCTTCTATGGTAGTACGCCATTGCATACTTAGTTGCCATAGTAGATATCCAGGGCTTTCTTCTGGTTGTTCAAATTGTGTTACCGATTCAAATTCAAATCTTTTCTTCATCTATCTGTACACCCATTTCATATGCAATTCGGGTAAAGTCTTGTTTATTTATTTCAAAAAATCCTCGCCGGAAAATGAAACCCCATCGTTTTCGATCAGTTATGAATGAAAGTTTATCAAGTAATGGTTGGATGGCAACAGGTTTTGATTGATAAAAAGTGACGTCTCGTCTCCAGGGAATAAAATCTTCGCTCATGCGAAATTGATAGGGTGGTTTATCTTTAATCTGTCCGATTGCAGTAAACTGTCTACAGATAGTGGTTCCTCCAAAATGTTCAACCGGAGAATAATATATGATCCAATCTCCCGGATTCATTCTTTTTAGAGGGCCTCCTTTGCCATGGCATACCTGGCAAATCCCTTGCTCGATTCCGCGGTTAACATGTTCTTTACTAGCAACAGCTATCCAATAACGGGTCATGATTGTTTTCCTTGGGGTGAATAAATTCTGATTCTATGGCCATCCGGATCAAGTATCACAAAGGTACGCCCAAAGTTCATGTTAGTTAGTTCTTGAGCAACAATAACATCCATTTTTTTCCATTGAGCAAATAAGTTATCAATTTCTGAATATGCAAATGCTATCTCACAACCTCCAGGTTGGGCAAGTACTGGCGGCTGCGCTGTTTGATATGACCATAGGCCTAACCTTATTCCATTAGGCATGGCAAATAATGCAAAGGTTGGAAAAACTTCACAGGGTTTTAGACCTAAAATACGTTCGTAAAATTCTGCACTTTTTTGTGGGTCTTTGACAAATAAAAGTACAAATTCCAAAGAGAGATTAAACATCGAAAATCCTTAAATCTGAAAGTTAATATGTATTAGTATAATACGTATACGTATTAATTGCAAACTATATCAAATTTTTTTGATTGATAAATCTCTTTAAATATTGAGGAAATATAGAAATTCTATTTTAAGTAATTTCTTTAATATAATTGCTTTATTAATCTTCTTATTGGTATAATTTCAATTAGAGTTTTAATCGAATTGTTCTTAAAGGAATTTTATGAATAGACGTATATTTTTTATAGCATTTTTAATGCTTAACGTGACTTATCCTATTGCTGGAATGGCAGAGTTGTTAAAAAAACAAAAAAGTGAAGAATTTTTTGATGCTGCAAGATATGCAGATATAAAGCTTATTGACAAATTACTTGCTCAGGGAACAAGCGTTGATGCGCAAGATAAACTTGGCGATACAGCTTTAATGCTGGCTGCTTCCTATGGCCAAAAAAATATTGTTGATAAGCTTTTAAAAGCTGGCGCAAAAGTTAATATACAAAATAATAAAGGTATCACAGCTTTAATGTATGCTGCAAAAGAAGGCGAAGAGGATATAGTAAAGATGCTTTTAAAAGCTGGTGCACGTGTGGATTTAAAAACTATAAATGGCGATACGGTTATAGATATTGCACAAAAATATCGTCATTCTGACCTGGCAAATTATATTAAAAGTAATATTTAAGTCTTTGGATGCTACCAAAAAATAATTAAACTAAAGATTTGCTTTTTGTTCTCTAAAAATCAGATGGTGGTTTTTAATATAGACAAGCATCTGATTATAAATTTTTTCTGCTTCTTGCGGCGTATCGGCTTTAATTTGATAATATGAAGATACCTGCTTGTCGTTTCTTTCTTTTGATGTCAAAACAAAACCAGTAGCATGTTCCATATTCATAACTTTTGATCGTGGATGAAAAAATTCTCCTTCTCCTATTAAACTTGCCAGTGTAGTAAGCGGAGGAATAACAAACATGTTATTCAACGGTCCTTGCGCATATGATTTCTTATCGATAAAAAGTACATAGCCATATTTTTTATATCTACCAAAAAAACTTATATAATAGTAAGGGCAAGCGCTTATATCGCAAACTATTCCGCTGAGTAAGCTGCTACCAAAAGAAATAGAGCGTTTTGCGGTGAATCTCGTTTGATCATGATAATCGTCAATAAAATCAGATCCTCTATATAATACGAATTGATGAGTTGCATGCGCATTAAATTCGATTGCAATTGCTCGTTTCATATCTCGAGGAACGCTCGGATGATTAAGAAGAATTTTAAATAGATGGTAACGTTTTCCAAATTTATTATGAGAAAATAACTGATCAACAGTTTTTAATGCAAGGTCAAAAGTGATAGGGACTGTACTAGATTTGAGTATGTAATTATTCACTTCTAAGTGCCACCGCTTTAAGTGTGAGTTTAGATTGAAATCTATAAAGTCTGGGATTTTTAAGTGAGTAATTGGCTGACATTTGATTTCATTTTTTCTTTGGTCAAAGCCAATGAAGTGGTTTATTGGCTCAATAAAATTTCCATTATTAAAATTCTCATGAATATAATTTAAAGCAAACAATTCATATAACGTTGTTGGAATAAAGATTGCTTCAATTCCTGAATTGGGAAGTTTTGATGTAATTTTTTCATTCATCACTTTAATTTCATCATCAACATATGTGCCATACATTAAACTCATAGGAAATTGAGTTTCGAGCATGATTTGATAAAGGATAACATGCTCCTCTGGGGTAACTAACTGGGCTGTCTTTTTAAAGAAAAGTGTTTCAGCAGAGGCGATAGACCATAAGAATGAAAATACAAAAAATAACAATACATTTTTTACCATTCATATCTCCAATCAGTTATTAATTGATGATAGAAAATTTTTATAAAAAAAATCAATTGCTTACTCAAAATATGAGTATTGGACGCCAATCTTATAGCTCTCAAGAACTAAGAGCGCAAAATGGCTTATCTTTCTGGAAGTTCATCAAGTGAAAACTAAGCTATTTCTTGATTTCTTGCATGATTTTGTTAAAAGCTACGGGATCGTCTTGATTTAGTAGCCTATCTAAGGCATCGATTGATTCTTGTCTTTGTTGATCTTGTTTTAATTTTTTTTGAATAGCTTCATTTAGTTTTTCATCAGCAAGCGAAAGTAAACTTAATCTTTCCTGGGCTAGATTTAATTTTTGCAGTAACTCATTTTGCTTTTCCTCTGAAATGTCCCGTGACAAGCTCTTCTTTATAGATTCGGTATATTGAGAGATTAATGCGATTTTTTCTTTCATGGCCTTATATATATTATCTATCGCTTCTAAAGTTTGTAGTGATACATCACCTGGAGCCGAAAGTTGTTTTATTACAGCCATAACATTGACATTATCTTTTTTTGTATTTTCTTTTCTAGGACTTTCGCAACCATGTAAAACAATAGTGCTTATTGAAATTAATGTGCAAAAAAATGGACGGCAATTCATGAGGTTCTCCTTTGATGTAAACAAATAAGTTAATACAAACCTAATATTTTATCATGAACAACCTTGATATCAAAGTAATTCTTTTGTTGCTATTCAAAATATGAGTATTGAACACCATTTTTATAACTTTC
>CAZPZX010000020.1:0-18797 GCA_964591235.1 uncultured Pseudomonadota bacterium | reverse complement strand
TTGATAGGCACTATCGTTCTTAATAAGATCGAGTTGACTATGGTCTACAATACGCGGCACATAGATAACTAAGGGAGTAAGGGGATCAGCATCGGCAAAAACACTCACCGCATGCTGATCGATTTCTGAATAATTAATAGTAGGAAATGGTAATTGATGATAACGTGCATAACGCTCTGCTTTTTGTAATTCTTCTCCTACGTTACCTGCTGATGCATCAACAAATATGATAATATCTGACGCCCTTTCTATGCGCTGCCCGCTAATAGGTGGATAGGGTAAATTAAAGTTAATACCTGCATCAACTAAATGTGCAACTTTTAACTGCGAATAATTCGCATGAGGAATTCCATAAGTCATATTAAAATATTCTGCTGATATGGGCCGATCATTCCCAAAGTGCGCAATAATTGTTTTAATCATTTTTTTAACTAATGATGTTTTAACCTTGTCAGTAATATCGATTTCTTGCAATAAACGTTTAAGCGTAATTCCAACGGCCAAACCAAAAGTTCCCAATAAAGTTCCTAATGGTTGTTCAGGAGCACTCGTAACTGAAAATCCATTTTTAAATTTTCTTCCAAATGCCCACGTTGGGACATAGTAGTCCAGCCAGGGTGCACCAACTTCATATGGCGTAAATTCGTACCATAAATGTTCTGTTTCATTAGTCTCTCCACTTATGGCAGTATAGATAGGAAATGGCAGGCAAGCATCTTCGATTCTTTTAGACTGATCAGAAAGATAAACTCGATCTTTATCATTAGAAAAAGCATCGAAGAGGTCGTTGGCTACACATGCGCCATAAATATCAACAAATCCTAACGGTTGGCCAGCGCAATATTTAGTTAACAAAACCTCAGAAATCAACGTAAAATCTTCTGAATCAATATTTTTCATATCAAATGAGATATTGTTAATAACCCATTCATGAAATTCATGCACCGATTTGCCACTTGAAAGCCAACTACCGATTGCCCACGTTGATCCTGATAAACCCACTACATATGAAATGATATCTAACATTTTTGTTTGCTCAAGGGCATGCAATGCGCCTAACGTGTATAACATTGCACGATACCCACCACCACTACATACAACACTAATGGTAGGAACTTTTTTATCATAAGGCTTTTTAAAAAGCGCATCGAGTGCTTCTTTAATCTTTTGGAATCTTAAAAATCGATGATTACGCTCTTGAACGCATAGCTCATTTCCTTTTCTAATGCGAGCTGTTTTATTTTTGTAGGGATTATTTTTTATAGCCGGAACCATATTAATTAATTGATTGTGAGCATATTCTAAGGGAGCTTGAATCAATTTCCATTCAACAGCCGTGTATGCATACAATTCACTATCATCATCGCCAATATAAAACGAAGCGCCCTGCATACTGCCAATATTTTTTGAATGCAATTGTTGCAATTCTGCGCCCGTCAATTGCTCTGCTAAGCACGTATCATATTCACTAAAAGCCAATTCACGATCATACCCCCATTTGCGTTCAGGGCGCTCGAGTGTAATTGAAGCATGCGCATCTAAACAAACTACTGAACCAATTCTTCGCGCATGAGCAGGAGTACCAATATAGTAAGGAACTTCTTGATAATATATTGCAACATAAACATCGCGTAACGTTTTATTATAGATAGTAATCATATCTGCAGAATACGCTGAGCAGATGAATAGCACTAAAGGCCAATAGTTTGAAAAACGCATGACATTTCCTTACCGTCTTAGTTTTTACGTAATGAATTACCTAGTGCGGCAATAATTTTTTCTTTTGAACTGAGCATATTTATATACCCTAAATCAACAATTTGTTGAGCCTGAACAGGAGTATAGACAAAATTATCTGATGCGCATGCCCCTTGGCCCATACATTTATAAATATCTAATTTTTCTAAACTTTGTATGCGTGTTTTAAACTCAGGTTTAGAAAGTGAGACCATACGCAGTGATTTTTCATCAACAATTAATGGTTGATATATTACCGTTGATAATTGCGATCCACCTTTAAAAATGCTGATTACTGATTCTTTTATTTTACCAAACGAATTATTGGGAATAAATGATATATTGCGCGCTTGTGCATATGATTGAGCCATATCCAGCGCTTGTAATTTTTGTGATGCATCGATAAAAATCAAAACATCTAGATCACGCGGCCGTTCTCCACTGACTACCGGATATGCTGATGAACTTAAGGAAGCATGTGCGTCTGTTAATGTTAAAAGTATTGAATAGGGGATAGGACTTTTTGGCATGCCACGTGTAAAATTAGGAACTTGCGCTTCAAACGAACGATAACTATCTAATGATTCATACAAAATCGATACTAAATTTTTAGTACATTCTGTCTTCATTTTTTTGTTTAAAGCAGCATTTTCAAGTTGTTGAGTAATAATACCGCTACGTTGGAATCCCCAAATTCCCATAAGATTTCCCAAAGTAAGTTCAGGAGCAGTATTAATAGAAGAACCTTTATCAAACTTTCTACCAAAACCCCAAATAGGTGTATACATTTTAAGCCACAAACTTCCTGCTTCAAATGGATTCCACTCGTATGCTTGATGCTTAATAGATGTATGTTCTGCGCGCACGGCAGTATATAATGGCATTGGAAGCTGACCATCTTTAATACGTTCTGCTTGTCCAGATACATAGATATGTTGATGGTCTTTGCTCCATCCACATAAGACATTAGACAATAATGCACCATACATATCAACAGCGCCTATCGGTTGATTTGAAACAAATTTAGTCATGAGCGATTGACCGATAGCAGTTGCTTCTTGGGAACTTACTGAAGTTATTCCATTCTGCAGCTGTTGTATTATCCATTGATTAAATGATGATAATTCCATTCCTGAGGAATACCAAGAACTAATTCCCCATGTTGCTCCGGCAGTACTTGCAATATATAAGGATGCATCAAGAATCCCCATCTCTTGCAAACCTTGTAATGCACCCAAGCAATAGAGGGCAGAACGCATTCCGGTCCCATTACATACCACTGCAATTTTTAATGGGTGAGCAACATTCATCTGTAAAATATTCTCTAACGTTTGTTTTACCCTTGGCAAACGTTTTGTTACAAATGCATGCTCATCTTCACTTAAGTCATTGCCTATGCGCACTTGAGCAACTTTATCTTGATAAGGGTTATTAACTACTGCAGGTAAATTTTTAGTATTTTTACTACATTCTTTTACATTAATCGGCTGATTAACTTTCCATTCGGTGGGGCTATAAATATAAAATTTGGCATCGTTATCACCGATATAAAAGGTATCACCTTGCATATCGCCGACATTTTTTCCATTATATTTTTCACCTAATAACTCTTCATTAGGCAATTCTGGTTTTAAGAGTTCTTTATTTTCAGCACAAGTCATTATACGATCAAAACGAGTTCTGCGTGCCGCTTGATCAATTATTTTTTCAGTGCCGGATTCTATAAATGTCGTTGTTGTAGCAAGTTGAGCTAACTGCGGCTTATAATTATTTTTGGGCGTAGGCAATTCTTGGTGATAAATCCCCACATATAAATTACGCGGAGTCGCGTTGTTAACTTTAAGTTTATCATCAGCATGCACAGCCGATAGAATAAAAATTGAGAATAAAAAGATATCACGACTGATTGCATTCATGCCTTTCCCTTTCAGAATTTTTTTTGAGTTCAAGAATCACTCTAGAAAAGGCAGAATGCAATTGTCAATCATCATTCGATGATAAGCAGCTATTGGCGATTTAGTCTTTTTTCTTTAATGTTGGAAAAAGAATAACATCTTTAATTGAAGTGGTATTAGTCAAAAGCATAGTAAGCCGATCGATACCGATTCCCACACCAACCGTTGGGGGCAATCCGTACTCAAGAGCATGAATATAATCAGCATCATAATAATGAGCTTCCGCATCACCACCGGTACGTGCTTCTGATTGTTGCTTAAAGCGAGCCGCTTGATCAAACGGATCATTCAACTCGTTAAAACCGTTACTAATTTCCATACCGGCAATAAACAGTTCAAAACGCGCAGCAAAGTTGGGATTTTTCTCATCGCGCTTTGCAAGTGGAGAAACTTCTATGGGAAATTCAGTTACAAATGTTGGATTAATTAAGCGATGCTCAACAATCTTTTCAAACAATGCGTAGATTTTTTCACCCCATGATGCATTCTTATTCGCCATAGTAATATTGTGCTCTTTCAAGCGAATATCAATTGATTCGGGTGCAACATCTTTTTCTGAATAATGGCCATATTCTAATACCGCATCTTTTATTGAAATCCGTTTGAATGGCTTTTCAAAATCGATATTCATTTCACCAAAAGGCACTTGTAATGAACCGGTTACATTTTTAACCATCATTTTGATCATATCTTCTACAAACCCCATGATAAAATGATAATCATGATGGGCCATATACATTTCAAGCATCGTAAATTCTGGATTATGACGGGTTGAAATACCTTCGTTTCTGAAGTTACGATTGATTTCATACACACGATCAAAACCACCAACTACTAACCGCTTTAAGTATAATTCTGGTGCAATACGCAAATAAAAATCACTGCTTAAGGCATTATGATGAGTAATAAACGGTTTTGCAGCTGCACCACCCGGAATTGGATGGAGCATCGGGGTTTCAACTTCCATAAAATGGTGCTCATCTAAATATTTACGCATCATTTTAATAACACCTGAACGCTTTACAAAACGCTCTTTGCTTGCTTGATTGGTCATTAAATCTAAATAACGCTGGCGGTAAATCGTTTCTATATCTTGCAGACCATGGAATTTTTCTGGCAATGGGAACAAGCATTTTGAGAGCATCATAAACTTATCGACTTTAATGGTTACTTCACCCATTTTAGTTTTGAATGAGCTGCCCTGAGCCCAAACAATATCCCCATTATCGATAAACTGCTTAAACTGTTCATACCCCTCTTGGCCGATTTCATCTTGCTTTAAATAGAGTTGCAACTGCCCGGTATCATCTTGAATTACCACAAAGGATGCTTTGCCATGATGGCGGATAATGCGAATGCGCCCTGCTACCGTATATTTTTTTTCATAATCATGCACATACTCTTGATGAACTTGTTTGGCGGTAGCATCTACCTTTTGAGCAGCAGGAAACGGATTGATGCCCGCTTTTTCTAATGCCTTGAGCTTTTCTAAGCGAATTTGATGTTCAGATGAAATGTCTAAAAGCCCGGTTTCTTTAACTTTTGAATCCATGATTTTCCTTAAATACAAATATTTTTTCTTAAGTATAGTTCAGCAATGAGATCTTTGAAACAGCAAGAAGTAAAGAAATCCGTTTAGACGCTAAATAACAAATAGAAAGATCTGGCCTGAGCCGATAAGAATAACAAAAACAATAATTAGAATTGTTTGGGTAAGCACGCAGAGTAAGCGAACATGCTTGAGCCTTTACTATTAAATGATTAAGCTATAGCGTTTATTGTTACACTTTTTTGACTACTAGTCAAGAAAAAGCCAGCTACAAAAAGGGATAGATTATGATTCTTTTAATACTGTTATTGACCTCTGTTAGTGTAACTCCTGCTATGAGCATGCATCATAATTTTCGTAAGAAAAACAACAAAATTAAAAAATTTAACGTTGAATCTGTCTTAAAAAAAATTAAGGGCGGATGTATTGGAGAAAACACCGATACTCTTTTGGAACAAGTAAAAAAAAATGCCCCTGAAAATTATGCCCTGCAAGCATACATAGTGGGTAAGACTGTCTACACAATGGCACGATATAAATACTATTCTCATGATGATACATATAAATCATTGGTGAGTATTGCCACTCAGGCTCATGTTGCTAATAATAGAGAGGGCCAACATGTGACAGAAGTTATGAAAGCATATTGGCAACAAAAAAAAGACCCTATTACTCATTCAATAGCGAGTAAATATTATGATGCTCTTAGCTTTTTAATTAAGGTAGGCGAGCCACTGTATTCAAGTCAACTTATCGCAGCATGTATTAATAAAGATCTTATTGCTCTCAACATGCTTATACAAGCAGGGTGCCCTACTCACAATAATAATAAAGGAGTGGATGAACAACCATTGGTGTATGCAGTAGAAAGTGCAGCAGGAATAGAGGACTTCACTTTACTCAAAAGTCTTATCGCGCATGTACCATTAAATGCAACATTCAAACAGGGAGATAAAGAGGTCACCGTCGCAGAATATTTTAAAAAGAGATGGCAAGACATCCTCTGTGAACATTCAGAAAAAGCAACCGTATGTAAATATATTGTTGATTTACTAACTAACTAAATTTCTACGCTTTTTCTTGAACTAAATCATAATTCTTTTGCGCTTGATCCCAATTGATCACATTCCACCATGCAGCAATATAATCAGGCCGTTTGTTTTGGTATTTTAAATAATAGGCATGTTCCCAAACATCAAGGCCAATAACCGGCTTATAGCCTTGCAATTGTACCGGATCTTGATTAGGCGTTGAGATAACGCTTAGTTTGCCATCTTTATACACAAGCCATGCCCATCCACTGCCAAATACTTTTTTTGCAGCTTCATTAAATTGGGTTTGAAATGCTTCAAATGAGCCAAAAGTATCGGTAATTGCTTTTGCTAAACTGCCGGTTGGTTTGCCACCGCCATTTTTCTTCATTAAAGGCCAGAAGAATGAATGGTTATAATGCCCCCCACTATTATTTTTTACTTGCGTTTCAATCGCTGCAGGTATTTGATGCTGCGCCATCAACATTACAATTTCATCCAATGAACGTTTTTGCAAGTCAGGATAATTTTCTAATGCTTTATTTAAATTATCGACATACGCTTGATGATGTTTATTGTGATGAATTTCCATTGTACGCGCATCAATGTGTGGTTCAAGTGCATCATACGCATACGGAAGAGGTGGTAAAACGAAAGGCATAAGTTACTCCTAAATCTTTATAACAAATATATTTCTTCATTGGCACGCGCCATTTGCAATTGCTCACGTGCTATCTTTTCTTGAAAGAATGGATGATTTTGCTGCAATTCAAAATCTGTTTTTAATTGGCAAATCTCTTGCTTTAAGATTACCATCTCTGCATTTAAATGGACAATATCACCTTTAAGATTACACAAATGTAATAATCCGTTACTTCCGGCAAAGTAAAAACCAAAAAAAATCACTGTTTCAACGCCCAGAAAAATACGCGCTATATGTGGTTTAGTTAGTTTCATTCCATACTCCTTTACTTTATACATGCTTTACTTCACTTATGTATTAAAATAAAGCTATGATTTCCCTAGAATTTATCTTTATCAGATAAAAGGAAAGTATTATGAATAGAAAACATATAATCATTATTCTTCTTTCATTTCCTATTATAAATAGCGGCGCAGATAAAAAAGAAGAAAAAGAACAAAATTTTACCGAGTGCGTTTATAATTGGTCACGCACTATGGCTGAAGTATTTAAACTTGCCGATGATAAACATTACAAAATCAATAATGCAGAACAATGCATGATCAAATCAATTGATAGTTTTTTATCAAATATAGACCCCCATTCAAATTTACTTGATCCAAAAACATATAAAGCTATTTTAGAATCAACCAGCGGTGAATTCTATGGTATTGGCGTCGTGATTGATAATACACGCAACTCTAAAGATAAACAGTTAACAATTATTGACACGATTCCTGATGGTCCTGCCGATAAAGCCGGATGCAAGCCATTTGATAAAATTGTAGAAATTGAAGGCAAAGCACTGGAGGGAATGTCAACCGATGAGGCAACGGGGATGCTCAAAGGAGAACGGAATTCAAAAGTTCATATTAAAGTAATTAGGGAAAATAATCCGGAAATCTTATCATTTGATATTACCCGTGATGTAGTCAAAGAACAAAATTCATTATGCTTTTATATTGAAGATCAAGATATCTATTATCTTTCTTTAACCATGTTTTCTGAAGGTTCTGCACGCCAATTAGAGCAACTACTTCATAAAGCACAAGAGAAAAAATTCAAAGCACTTATTCTTGATTTGCGAAATAACTCTGGCGGCCTGTTAAATGCTGCCGTAGATATTGCGGGATTATTCTTAGATAAAGGAAGCTTAGTAGTATCAACCAAAGACAAATATGGCAAAGTAACGGAAGAATATCGCACTACGCGCAATCCAATTGCGGTACAAATTCCAATTTTTATTTTAATTAATAATTACAGCGCTTCAGCTGCAGAGATCTTGGCGGGCGCTTTAAAAATTCATGCCGACAATGCTGCAGTTGGAAAAAAATCACATAACAAAAAAAATCACAATCCATTAGTATTCTTAGTAGGAACTAAAACATTCGGTAAAGGATCAGTACAAGAAGTGATTCCAATCAGCAATAATTGCGCTATTAAATTAACCACTGCGCTATATTTCTTACCTAATGATACTTCAATTCAAGCAGAAGGAATCGCACCTGATTTTGAAATTGAGCGTTGTTTGCCACCCAGTGAACAACAACAATGGATTGCAAAATTCTATGGCAGAGAACAATCTTTAGCTAATCACATTAAATTAAGCGATAAAAAAGAAGAAGAGAAAAAAGAAGATCGCGATAAATTAAAAAATTGGACTGAACGTGCTAAACATATGCTTTCTAATGACAATCAATTTCGAGAAGCAATTACGTTAGCAAACTTACTCACTACTTTGCAAAAAGAATGCGCGCGCGATCTCTCAACAAGACAATCGGCTATTAATTTTATAAACTCCATTTTTGTATCGAATAAAAAGTTGAATTTTGTTGAAGTTAAAATTGGTAAGTAGGATCACATGAAACAAATATTGTTCGCAACTTTCTTTTTAATAAACGCTGCACTTGCAATGGAAAAAAAAGAAATAACAAACATTATTGAAACTCCATTCCCTGAAGAAGCTTTTGTAGACCCAGATGATGCAGTTTTAGTTCCGGGAAAAGCAATATGGAATTTCTATGATGGCAGTCGCACGAAACACTTATTCTATCCCAATTTAAACCTGCTTATAAAACGGCATTTAGAGGCAATTATTGCCCGAAAATGTGGATCTCAGGCATTATCACTTTTTAAAGATAACCCTGATGATGTTCGATCACAGATAATGAGTCGCTATGGTAGAGCGGTATGCTGGCAAATACAGAAATATCATAATGACACAACTGACATTGCTCCTGATGTAATCATAAAAGCTGAAAGACAAGTGCCATTCAATTTAAATGAATTAATATACATTGAACAAAATATACAATGTTATGGATCCTATAATGATCCGGCAATAAAGCAAGAGCTTAAAGATCTAGAGAATAAATCGCGTACAGAAAATAGAGCTTACTTAAATAGCCTTTTGAATACTATTAAGAGCTCTATTCAAGAAAAGAAATAAATTTATGAACCAATTATTATCTTTGTCTATATTGATTTGCACCGTTTCATTAAACGCTAAAAGTATTAATGTTGAAGCATTATTAAAACAGGATTTATATAAGAGCAATAATTGGATTTCAGAACTTAATGAATTAGCAATGAAAGATAGATTACATGTCAATTGCATAGCTACAACATATACGCTGCCGCTTATGCGTGCATATCCTTATTTAGGATCTATCCCCCACATATCTCACGGTGCAGATGCAACACCTGTAAAGCAACTGGTCACATTACAAAAGCTATTCCCTCACACTACACTGTGGTTAAAAACAGAAGATATTTCATATATCACCGGCTTATATAGCGGTAATAAACGGCGCAAATTAGAGTTTGAACTAGCGCAAGCACTTGCTCAAGGAGCGCGCACCGTTATTACCTTTGGCTATGCAGGTTCATTTCATGCAGTCGCCACTGGCGAATATGCAAAAAGCTTGGGCATCAATTGCATCTGCATGCTTAAGCCTGAAATTAATGCTCATGTGGTGCGCGATAATCTGTTAATGCATCTCTATAATGGCACTCAATTACAATATTCATTAAATAATCAAGCACGCAAAAAAGATACCATCGATTTGTGGTTTGATTACGTTGAAACACACTACGATCGCCCTTATATTATTCCTACCGGTGGATCTTCTGCACGCGGCACTATCGGATTTGTAAATGCAGCCTTTGAATTAAAAGAACAGATTGATGCTGGTTTACTACCAAGGCCGGACTATATCTATGTCGCTTGCGGTAGCGTTGCAACTACGACTGGTTTGCTTTTAGGATGCAAAGCAGCGGGATTACCCATCAAAATCATTGCTATTGCTATTGAACCGGAAGATCCTAACGATCCACTAATCTCACAAATTGAGAAGCTTTTTGCACAGACGAATGCTTTATTGCATCAAACAGATCCATCATTTCCAATTTTAACATTACATGAGCATGATTATGAAATTAATCGTGATTTTACCGGCAATGATTATGGTCTTTACACCCGCGCAGGCAATAATGCAAAAAAAATATTTTATGAAACCGAAGGTTTAAAACTCGATGGTTCATACACGGCTAAAGCAGCAGCTGCACTAATTAATGATTTGCAAAATGGCAAATGTGAAAATAAAAAAGTTCTTTTCTGGAATACATACTGTGCTTATGATTTTAGCGATCGCATAAAAGATTTAGACTACAAAAAGTTACCTGAATGCTTTCACTGTTATTTTGAACAAGATGTACAAGAGCTGGATCGGATTACTCAACTGTAACAGATTTAGCTAAATTGCGTGGCTTATCAATTGCACGATCAAGCTCTTTGGCAATCTGATATACCAAGAATTGCATCAATCCGGTCATAGCCAGTGGTGTAAGCAATGATTTGACTCGTGGTAAAATAAATGCTTTATCAGCCAATGCAATCAGTTCAGTTTGCCCTTCAAGTGCAAAGATTACTAAATGCCCTTGACGCGCTTTAACCTCTTGCGCATTGGAAACTAACTTCTGATAAATGAGTGGATCTTCATGAGAGAAGATAAAGACAGGCGTTTGTGGATCGACTAATGCTAATGGCCCATGCTTTAGTTCGCCGGCAGGATAACATTGAGCGAAAATATATGAAATTTCTTTTAATTTCAGCGATGCTTCAAGTGCAAACGGATAGCTAATATGCCTACCCAAAAAGATTGCTTTTTTATACTCTGAATAAAATTTGGCTAATTTGTTCACAATCTCATGCTTATAATTTTCAATACTATTCTCAAGCACTTCAGCCGCAACTAATAGATCTTCTTGCGCCGTTTCCATTTTATGTTCATTGATGATGCTCTTTTCAAGCGCCATACGATGAGCAAGCCAATAAAGCGCCGCAATCTGTGTTGAAAATGCTTTGGTCGATGCAACGGCTATCTCTTGCCCTGCTTGTGTGAGCAAAAAACCATCCGCTTCACGCACCATCGTGCTTGATGGAACGTTCGTTAATGCAATCGTTGGTAAATCTAAACTATTAACTAACCGCATTGCTTCAAGCGTATCTGCCGTTTCACCCGATTGAGAGATAAAAATATACGCTGCATTTTTTTCGGGGAAGAATGACATATATCTAAATTCTGAAGATAAATGCACGCGCGTCGGAATTTGGCAGATTTGTTCAAAATAAAACTGTGCAATGCGCGCTGCATGCCATGACGTGCCGCAAGCAATAAGCGTTAAGTGATCTAAATTTTTAATCTGTTGTTTGGTGAATCCCAAATGATCCCAAATGCGATTACTCATCGATCGTAAGAATGCTACCGTACTATAAATGGCATTCTTCTGATCATAGATCTCTTTGAGCATGTAATGCTCATGCCCTTTCTTCTCGTAATCATCCCAATTAACGGTAACTTCTTGCATAGTTAACGATAGGGCTTTACCGGAAAAGTTATAAAGTTCAATCGCGTCTTTCTTGACCAATGCAAAGCTTTCATCGGGCAGAAATAGAACTTTTTTTGTTTTGCCCGCAAATGCCATCGGATCTGAAGCAACAAACATTTCATTATCACCGATGCCTATACACAAGGGCGAGCGCTTGCGCACTACGACCATGAGGTCAGGAAAATCTTGTAATAAAATAGAAAAAGCATAGGCACCTTCAATTTGGCTAACCAAATCGAGAAGTGCTGCTTTAAATGTTTGATGGGATGCTAATAGTAATTCTAAAAGATGGGCAACGGTTTCGGTATCGGTTTGAGAATGAAAAATGTGACCGGCAGCTTGAAGTTTTTTACGCAATTCGTGATGGTTTTCAACGATACCATTGTGAACAATAGCTATTCGCTTTTCACAATCAAATTGCGGATGTGCGTTTTCTTCTGATGCAATCCCATGGGTTGACCAACGGGTGTGCCCCATGCCAACATGACCATCAATAGGATGTTGATTGAGTTGTCGAACTAAATTAGAAAGTCTACCGGTTGACCTAGTGTATAAAAACCGGTGATCGTTTGATGTTAAGCAAGTATACCCTGCTGAATCATATCCCCGATACTCAAGACGGCTCAGGCCTTCTAATACGAAGGCCCTGCTGTAATTTTTTCCAATGTAGCCAACAATGCCACACATATTCTTACCTTTTTACTGCTTCATATGTATGGAAAAATATATAAACGATTAACGTTTTACGAATTGGAACTTACGACGAGCTGCTTTTTGTCCGTATTTCTTACGCTCTTTAACGCGTGAATCTACAGTCAACAAATCATGTTGACGCAACATCGGTCTGAGTCCTTCGTTTGCTGCTACCAAGGCACGCGCAATACCTAATTGTACCGCACCTGCTTGAGAACTATTTCCACCGCCAACAACGTTTGCTTCGACGTCAAAGGTAATATCGGTAGTCATTACACGGAATACTTTAGAAGCATCTAAGCGTGTAACTTCTGTATCGAAGTATTCTTTGAAATCTTTACCGTTTACCACGATAGTGCCTTTTCCAGGGCGAAGCCATACGCGGGCAACAGAAGATTTACGACGACCAACACCATGTGCTACTGGAGCAGCGGTGCGTGCTTTAGTTTTTGGGGTAGTAGTTTTAGTAGCAGTAGCTTTTGCTTTGATCATATTGAAAGCCTAATAACCTTACTTTTTTGCTGAAATATACATCAATTCTAGAATATAGAGGATCGCTAAAATGTCAAAAGGTTTAATCCTTTCAAAGACAGACTATGCCAAGCATAACTTTGGAGAAGTAAAGCCTGGAGCCGATGATCGGATTTGAACCGACGGCCTACTGATTACGAATCAGTTGCTCTACCACTGAGCTACATCGGCAGCTAAATTCCTCAAGACCGCATTAATTTTAGCAGATTTTTTAAAAAGCGTAAGAACAGACTTATTCTTCAGTCGTTTTGCCTTCTTCAAATGCCTCCTGACAGGATAAACAGCGGGTAGCATCCGGATAGAGCTTTAAACGACGTTCTGAAATAGGCAGCTCACAGTCACCACATATACCATAAATACCTTCATCAATCATTTTAAGCGCTTTATTGATACGATTAAATTCATCAATATGCGCATTTTGCAATGAACTTTTGAGGCTTTCCATAGTAGAGGTGAGCGCCTGATCACCCGGATCTTGGACCTGATCATCTGAGAATTTCTCGGTATATGAAGTCGCAAGACCTTGTTCAAGTTCTATTTTACGCGTTTGTAACTCTTTTTTGATTTGGCTCAATTCTTTTTGAGCTTTATTTGCTTCACTCACTTTTCTTCCTTTTATCTTTGAAAAATCGTTGCAATAAGTTGATCGCATGATCTTTATAAATTCCCCCAATAATAGCAAGAGTATTTTTTTTGTATAGCAATCCGCCCCCCTGCGATTCTAGCCTTTGATAGCCATATAAAGGAGATTCGGCGCCATAAACTAACCCTGCTAAACGAGCCATTATGATGGCATTCATGCACATGGCACACGGCTCAAGCGTTACATATAACCAACATTCTTCTAATCGCCAATCACCTAACCGCTTTCCCGCCTGAGCTATTGCGCGCAACTCTGCATGTCCGGTTTGGGTATTACTTTTTTCTACACAGTTGTATGCCCGTGCAATAATCTCGCCCTGTTGGTTAACCACTACGGCACCTACCGGGACCTCATCACGCCTAAAGGCACAATGAGCCTGTAATAAAGCCTTTTTCATATAGAATTCATGATTTTGTTTAAAGGAAGATGGCTGCATGGATAAAGTAGAAAAAAATAATATTTTTGTTATGATAAAAAACAAATAGAAAACTTTAATTTACTCCTTAGTATACCACGTTTAGCAAAAATTTATACCCGTGCCTTTAAAGCATGCGGATGTAATATATCTACCAGGAGATTCGGTATGACCAATAATTCTTCCAATAGAGAGTATAAAGCGTCGGCAATTAAGATCTTAGAAGGTCTTGAGGCCGTTAGAAAACGTCCGGCCATGTACATTGGTTCTACCAATGCTGCTGGTCTTCACCATCTTGTCTACGAAGTTGTTGACAACTCGGTGGATGAAGCATTAGCAGGCCATTGCGATACGATTAAAGTTTCGCTCAATGCTGACGGCTCTTGTTCAGTTGAGGATAATGGTCGCGGTATTCCTACCGATATTCACCCATCTGAAGGAATCTCGGCGGCGGAAGTCGTACTGACTAAACTCCATGCGGGTGGTAAGTTTGATAAAGAATCTTACCGTTATTCAGGTGGTTTACACGGGGTAGGTATCTCGGTGGTAAACGCTCTTTCAAAACGTCTTGAAATGACTATTTTCCAAGATGGCAAAATCCATTATCAAGTTTTTGAAAAAGGTATTCCTCAAGAGCGCTTAAAGGTAGTCGGGACTACCGATAAGCGAGGAACACTCATTCGATTCTGGCCGGATCCGGAAATTTTCCAAGAAACTACTACCTTTAGCTTCGATACCCTTTCAGCGCGCATGCGTGAATTAGCATTCTTAAATCGTGGCTTAAGAATTTCTATCACTGATGAAGCAAATAATAAAAGTCATGACTTTTTCTTTGAAGGCGGAATAGTTTCATTTGTTGAAATTATTAACGCGAAAAAAGAACCGTTGTTTCCCGAAGTTATTCATTTTAAAGAAGATGATAATACCAACGTTGTTGAAGTTGCAATGCAATACAACGAAGGATACGGAGAGCAACTATTCTCATTCGTTAATAATATTAACACCATTGAAGGCGGAACCCATGTTGCTGGTTTTAAATCTGCCTTAACCAAAATTTGTAATAAAAAAGCACTTGAGCTTAACATCGTTAAAAAAGATGAAGGATTCTCAAGCGAAGACGTGCGCGAAGGCTTGGTATGCGTAATTAGCATAAAAGTTCCTGAGCCACAATTTGAAGGCCAAACCAAAACTAAATTAGGAAACAGCGATATTAAAGGTATCGTTGATTCGGCTACTTTCGCTTATTTAGAAACCTATTTTGAAGAACATCCGGCAATTGCCCGAAAAATATTACAAAAAGCTGAGATAGCGCGCCGCGCCCGGGAAGCTGCTAAGAAGGCGCGTGATTTAACCCGTAGAAAAACGGTATTAGAATCGGTGATCTTGCCGGGTAAATTAGCAGATTGCTCGAATGAAAATCCGGCTGACACTGAATTGTTCATCGTTGAGGGTGACTCTGCAGGTGGTTCAGCAAAAGGTGCACGCGATCGTAACACCCAAGCGATACTTCCCTTACGCGGTAAAATTTTAAACGTTGAAAAAGCACGCTTAGATAAAATTCTTTCAAACGAAGAGATCAAAGCACTCATCGCCGCTATCGGATGCGGGATTGGCAAAGAAGAATTTGATGCCAATAAAGCACGCTATCACAAAATTATTTTAATGACCGATGCTGACGTTGACGGATCTCACATTCGTACCCTTCTTTTAACCTTCTTCTTCAGATACATGCAGCCATTGATTGAAAAAGGCTACTTGTATATTGCGCAGCCACCGCTTTATAAAGCTAAGATTGGTAAAAAAGAACAATACCTAAAAGATGATAAAGCCTTCAAACAGTTCTTATTCGATTGGGCACAAGAGCAAACAACATTATATGTTGATAATAAAGCTCTTACTCAAATCGAATGGCATGCATTACTTGATGCATTGAACGTGTATGATGACATGCTTCAAAAGGCAAGCGCGACCTTCAAGATTACCTACGAACAAGCTAATGAACTTGCTCAGATCTTACAACAAGATCCATGGAAACCTACTGATGGGGTTGAGAAATTAATAACAATACTTAATCATCATATGAGAAATCACTTTATTTCTCATGACCGCGGAGCACTGCCAGAAATTCCTGCCGATCAGGTAAACCCAGCAGATGGTTTCATCTCTTTCAGATTACTCAATAAAGAATGGCGTGTTGGGTTAAATTTATTTACCAGCACTGAGTTTGAAAACTTGATTGCACAACTGAAAGTACTCTCTAAAGTACAAATGCATGAATTTAAGTTGCAGGTAATTGATCGTGAGCGCTTTATTGTTGATAAAGGCATCCCGGCATTACTTAATGCAATCAAGCAAATAAGTAAGCCATATATGAACGTGCAGCGCTATAAAGGTCTTGGAGAAATGAACCCAGATCAATTGGGAGAAACCTCAATGGATCCGATTAGCCGTCAATTATTAAAAGTAACCATTGAAGATGCGCTGGAAGCAGATGCATGGTTTACTACGTTAATGGGTGATGATGTAAGCGGACGCCGTAATTATATTGAAGAATTCGGTCATTTTGCCAAGAATTTAGACATTTAAAAGCAAATAACATTTTGTATGAACTTTAAAAAACTATTAGTGGCATATCTGATTGCAGGTATGCCGCTTTATTGCACCGCAGAAGTTAACGAAAACTTAAAGGCTCGTTATAAGGCTGCACAGATTTTTGTTGAACAGAATTATTCCAAGATAGCTCAAATTACTGCTGGCAGTCTTTCACTTGTAGGAGGCAGCTGCGTTACTCTTCATGGCATATCTACTATCTTTAAGATGCCAAAAGATTTTGATCAACGTGATATTGGTGCGTGCATTGCTTTAGCTAGTGCAATATCTGCTATATATTGTGGTTACATCACTATTAATAATGCACTCGATAATAAACTTAACAAGGCTATTAAAAAAATTCTGAATAAAACAAAACACCCAAGAATAGAAACACAATAAATCAGCAATCATAATTTACATCAAAGGATTATTCATGAAATTTAAAGAACTCTTACTTGTATGTGTTATTTTAACCGTTTCATCAGGGATCAAAGCAGATTTTAAAACTCGTTTTGCAAAAGCAAAAACATTTGTCAAAGAAAATACATGTAGAATAGCAAAAGTTGCTCTGAGTGATCAGGCAGTAGCTAAAACTACTCTTAGTACCGGAGCATTATGTACATCGCTGGTATGTAACTCAATTTTGATCAATGATTTGATCACACTCCGCAATTCACGCAGTGCCACCAATTGCACTTTTTTAATGGGCGGACTTTGCACTCTTTATTCTACTTATCGTATGTTTAATGATGATCTTGATAACAAACCTAATAAACTATTTAAAAATCTCATGCAGCAAGTTAAAACTCGATTACCTAAATCAAAATTAAATGAACAAAAATAATCTATTTTCTAACTTAGAAACTCATATTCAAAAAAAGGGCCTCATTATTGATGGGGCCACTTTAATTGTGGGCCTGTCAGGTGGCCCTGACTCTGTTTTTTTGTTACATTTTTTAGCGCGAGTGAAAGACAAAAAAAATCTTAAACTTATTGTTGCTCATTTAGATCATGAATGGCGAGAAACTTCCAAACAAGATGCTCATTTTTGCAAAACATTAGCAACATCTTATAATCTGGAATTTGTTAGCACAACGATCAATGACTTAAACTTGAACATCAAATTTAATGGTTCCAAAGAAGAACTAGGCCGCAAAGCGCGTCGTGCCTTTTTTGAATCACTTGCTGGTCAATACCATGTTTCAGGCATCGTATTAGCGCATCATGCTGATGATCAGATGGAAACATTCTTTATTCGTATGGTTCGCGGGGCATCGCTGGCAGGTCTTGCAGGTATGAAAGCAAAGGATGGCTTGTATATTCGCCCTCTTTTAGAGATTAAAAAAGATCAGATTTTAACTTTTTTAAAAGAACATAATCTTTCCTATGTGATTGATGAAAGTAACACTTCAGATGAATTTTTACGCAATCGCATTCGCAATACCGTGATTCCCGCATTGCGTCAAGCCGATAGTCGCTTTGATAAATGCTTTGAACACACTCATGCACAACTGCAAGAAGCACATGAATTTTTAGAAGCAACAACTGAGACGCTGTTAAAAGAAATTATTGATGATGCCGGTTCACTTTCAATTTCTCAATTAGATTCTTTACATTCGGTCGTTAAAAATCGCATTCTGATTGAGTGGCTATGCGCGCACAAAGTGCCATTCATTCCATCAAAGGGACTATTAGAAGAATTACTACGATTTTTACATCAAAATACTGATGGAACACATATTTTTTATAATAAATGGATGGTTATTAAAAAAGGAGCGCATGCCCGCATTGTAACTATTTAAAAAGGGGACGTAAGGGTATGAAGACTTTTAAAATTAATATTTTTTTATTTAGTTTTCTCACTTCTTTTCATCTATACTCTCATAAATCTTTACCAGAACGCATAACTGCGTTACATGAAGTTACTCGAAAGTTAATACGCTATACATTGCCTATTCCGGAAAAACTCGACAAAACTGACCCCCTGTACACGCCACACTATCGTTTAATGGTAGAACTGCTTGAAAAAAAACCTGACATAGTTTTAGTTAAAACGATTATTAGTGAAAGCACATCATC